>CAMAGI010000105.1 GCA_945833775.1 uncultured Lachnospiraceae bacterium | reverse complement strand
GAGAAAATCTATCATGAGAGATGGTGGGATTACTCCGGAAGACGCTGGAGTGTGGGAGAATATGTGACGCTCCCGGATTCGGCATTGATGGGATTGCTTGCCGTAGCGGTTATGAAATGGGGAAATACCATATTTGTAACGATATTTCACATTTTACCGGAAGTGTTCCGAAAGATACTCGTCTGGACATTCGTTATTCTGTTAGTGCTTGATGTTGCAGCCACCCTTCTTGTGTTGAAAAGAAGAAAACAGGATGTCAGGCAGTGGGAAAATCTCGAACGCCGGTTTCGTGGGATTACGGCTTCGCTCGGTCAAAAAATCTTTTCATGTATCGAGAAACGAATTAAAAAAGCATATCCGAATGCCCAAAAGGTGGAGAGCCGGGAGAAGTCCGATGCGGTATTCGCATACGGATGCTGTGGCTACAAAATGGTATGGCTATTCATGATCGGATCTTTTCTCGGTGACGTAACGGAAACCGTCTTCTGTCGAATTACTGCGGGAGTGTGGATGAGCAGAAGCAGTGTGGTTTGGGGACCGTTCAGCATTGTCTGGGGTCTTGCCATAGTCATGGCGACGATTCTTTTACACAAGTATCGGAAGAAACCGGATCGTACTCTGTTTTTGGCGGGAACGCTTTTGGGGGGAGCCTACGAATATATCTGTAGCGTATTCACAGAGCTGGTATTCGGAAAGGTGTTTTGGGACTACAGCCATATTCGATTTAACCTGGGAGGGCGTATTAATCTGTTGTATTGTTTCTTTTGGGGAATCGCTGCTGTTGTGTGGATCAAAGGGATTTATCCCGGACTGTCCGGTTTGATTGAAAAGATACCGGTTAAGATCGGAAAATACCTTTCATGGGTACTGATTGTTTTCATGTGTTGTAATATGGCCGTGTCAAGTCTGGCACTGATCAGGAGTACACAGCGCAAAAACGATATGCCGGCAGAGCACGGATGGCAGAAAATTATGGACGAGCGGTTTGACGATGAGAGACTGGAGCGGATTTATCCAAATGCGATCAATACCGATTGACCGGGCGTTTCGATTTTAAACCCGAGGAAGAAAAACCGCTCTGCGCGTATGTGAGGGAAAGCTGCAGAGGAGAGGCTTACGGCGATGCTGTTAGGCTTGGAGCATGTTTGATTCGAAGGGAACAGGAGGTTGCAAATTTTGGAATCTACCTGTAGAATCGTTAGAAAAAGGAGGACTTTGTGGCGTCTGCGGAATGGAGATTAGTATGAAAAAAAGATATGTTATTGCTCAGTAGTCTGAGCTTAAATACAAGTGAATCGTAAGCTCAGATGAATCCGGAAACCTAGGAGGATCAGGATGAGCTATTTACGGGCAGAGGATGTTCTGCCAAAAGAAGTAATTGAGACGATTCAGCAATATGTAAGTGGAAAATCAATCTATATCCCCAGCAGGGAAAAGCAGGATTGGGGCAGCAAAACGGATACAAAGCAACTTCTGCACAGCAGGAATTTGGAGATCTATCAAAAATATCAGAGTGGAGTATCCATTCGGGATCTCGAAGCGCAGTACTATTTATCCGATAAGAGCCTGCAGAGAATTATCCGTAATATGAGAGCATCGGATCGGACCGTGTAAGATGCAGCAGCGAGACATAAATACTGTCCGCGTGTTTCATCGTTGCGGTGGATGCGGGAAGAAACAGGAGTTTATCAATACCGGCAAATTCAGGGTGAATGCAAACGGAAACAGCGTGGATGTATGGCTGATCTATCGCTGTAAGAAATGCAAACATTCCTGGAACCTCACAATTTACGAAAGAGTAAAGCCGAAACGAATTCCCCCGGAGCTTTACGAGCTCTTTCTGGATAATGACATCGAAACTGCCTGTAAATATGGAAACGACGTTGATTTTCTCAAGAAAAACCGTGCTGAATTAAAGTGAATGAAAATATGCCGGCCTTCAAGAGTCCGATAAGAATCGAACGACGGAAGGTCGGTATTTTTGTGTTTTCTGCTTGTCACAAATACAGCTGGAGATAAAAAATTACGAACAGGGTGTTTTACCCCACACTTTGTGATATAATGTACGCGTGCAGAAAAGCAAGCGACGCCGAAGGCGGCATTTGCTTTTCGCCGCGAGAA
Source organism: uncultured Lachnospiraceae bacterium (assembly GCA_945833775.1). GTDB lineage: Bacteria > Bacillota > Clostridia > Lachnospirales > Lachnospiraceae > Acetatifactor. Next base: position 6,656 of record CAMAGI010000105.1, on the reverse strand, counting down.
CGAGCAATCAGTCTGCGAAGCAGACAATGAGCACGAAGTGCGGGATTGCGAGTGAAAAACAGACGCGAGCAGAAAAGCAAGCGATAGAAGTATCCGACGCGACAAAAGATAGAGGAGGAAAAGCACATGGGAGATATTCTGGAGGATTTCCGAATCACAAAATATGGAGATAACGACGATCAGGGGGAACAGATCCCCTATGCTTTTGTGAGCTATGCAAAGGCCGACAAGGAGCGGGTTTTCGGCGAGGTTATTCTACCGCTGCAGAGAAATGACGGCTTGTATGTGTATGCCGATAAACAATTTGACTATAACAATGATACCTGGACCAAACAGATGAAGCGGAATCTGAAGCGCAGCAAGGTAATGATCATGTTTGTCAGCAATGCCTATGTCAAAAGCTACGCATGCTGTCTTGAGGTTATGACTGCAGTGAAGGAGGATATTCCGATTGTCACGGTTTATGTTGAGACGCCGGAGGCCGGAAAATCAGCCAATGCGCGAATCATGTCGGATACCACAAAGAGTGCATTCAAGACGGTTGGGGAACAGCTGAAACTGAAATCCATCAACAGCGACAATCCCAAGACCGCTGCGGCGTATAATCTTTATCTCGAGATTAAGGATATGATCGACGATCAGATTCTGGAGGACGATTTAAGCAACGCGTTCATCGATATGATAAAGGGGATTACCACGAACCGTGCCAGGATAACGGATTCCCTGGAGACCCTTCATGCAAAGCTTGATACTGCGGCAACCGGCAGAGTAAACGGAGCCTCTGTGTTTGGGTATGCGGGGTCGACGGTGGAGAATGAGAAAGTAGAGCAGCCGGCAGAGAAACAGGAGAAACCCTCTGCCAAGACCGGTCGGACGGGTGCGGAGGAGGAGTATTCGATTTATGGCAGGGAGGCCAAAGGAAACCAATCGGATATGATGATTGAGGCAATCCGGGCAATCATCGACAGACATCCGGACAAGCTGGAAGAGATTTCGGATTGCCTGACAAGTGTGGAGATGGATGAACTTGCAGAGCTGCAGGATGTCTCCTATTTCCGAATCGGCAGAGAATGTAAGGTGGGTGATGTTGTGTATTCCATCGGAGCCAGCTACGGGCGTGACGCAAAGCTGTCACAGATACGCCAGGCAATTCTGTTAACCCGGGAGGATCCCCATCAGTTCCGAATAGAAGGCCTCTACAATGACAGGCAGTTAAAAAAGGCAGAGGAAGCCTTTGCTGCAGAAGCCGGAAAAGCGGATGTATCCGTGAAAGACAAACCGGTTCGGAGTGATATGCTGGCTGTAGAATGCTATTCTTACTACGGAAAGAACGGAGGCGGTAATCAGAGTGATATGATGTACGATATGATTCACGCCATTATTGAGAAGCATCCCGATATGCTTCCGGCTCTATCGGAAGCCTTGACCTGTGTGGCGATTCAGCCCTTGAGTGAACTTCGCGATATTCCGTATTTCCGAGTCGGGCGGGAATTTGCGATAAATGGCATTACCTATTCCATCGGAACAAGCTATGGACGTGATGCGAAACTGGCGCAGGTGAGAGCGGCGATTCGGGTGACGAGGGAGGATCCCAATCTCTTTGCGGCGGAAGGACTTTTCACGGAGAAGCAGTTCCAAAAGGCATTAGAGCTTTATAGAGAAAATGAGGGATAAAGGAGAGGAAAACAGCATGGGATATCTTGCACTCGATAAAATGCGGGAAATCAACAGAATCAAATATGGAATTGACGGTCCGGCCAATCCGCAGCCTTTCGAAACGGTTCGACTATGGGAAGGAGACGGGAAAGGCGATGAACCCGTTTTTCAGCCGATATCGGAGCTGGAGAGGCATGTTACTCATTTCATTCGGGAGACCTGTACCAATCTGCGATTTTTGAAGGACGAGGAGCACGCCGAGCTTCAGGACCTGGACGGAACCAGTCTCCGCAAGGGACAGATCCCCTATAATATGGAGATGGACCTGGACAGAAGATGCCTCGAGGTGGCGATTCACAGATTTCTGGAGTCCGGTGTGGCGAAGGATGCCTTTGATGTATATTTCTGCTACCTTGAGATGTTTGTCGGTGAATACGGTCAGACAAAAAAGATGATTGAGATGCTGTCTGAGTTTGAGACAAATGCAAGTTCTCTGCTCATGAAACACAGAGATCATTACTCCCATTCCGTCTATGTATTTCTGATCGGCCTGGCATTTTACGATGAGAGCAGTTGTTTTCGGGAGGCTTATAAGAAAAAGTATGCCGCACTGCTGGAGCGGGAGGGACTCGACAGGGAAAATGAGCAGGATGTGGCCGGACATTTTCTGAAATATTGGGGATTAACCTCTCTTTTCCATGATATCGGATATCCCTTTGAGTTGTCCTTTGAACAGGTGAAGAGTTATTTCGGAGATACGATATCCGGTGTTCCTTTTGTGAAGTTTCACATGAACTCGTATCAGATCAAGACGGATGAGGGAGATATTCGAAAGCTTCAGAAACTGTTGCCCGGACAGAACCTCACAGGAGATCTAAACGAATATCTTGCAAAGGCTATGTCACTTATGTTCGGGGATGATTATCAAAACGGGCAGTCGGATTATGAAAAATATCTGTGTACTGTTTTGAACGAGAAGCCGGAGTATCCGGAGAAATTTAACGGCTACATTGATCATGCCTATTTCAGTACGATTTTGTTAATTCATAACCTGATGAAAATACTGGATGAGGATGAGCTTAACGAAATGTATACCAATGCTTTTGTTGCCATTCTTCTCCACAACAGCCTGTACAAGTTCACCATCACGAATATCAAAAGCGACTTTAACGAAAACAGGCACTTTAATCTGAATCGCAGCCCCCTGGCATATCTCTTGATGCTGTGCGATGAACTTCAGTGTTGGGACAGAACCTCCTACGGGCAGAAATCCCGGGGAGAGGTGCATCCTTTTTCCTGTGAGTTAAGCTTTGAGGGCGATCGCATAAGGGCAAGCTATCTGTTTGACAGCTCCTATGCCGACGCCTCCCAAACGGAACTGAATGAACATTATCGGACCGTAAAGGGAACCTACAAAAAGCTGGCACCGGATGCGGAGGGCAGCTGTGAGTTTTTAAGAGACATTGAGAGTATTATCAGCATAAACGGAGATACCAGCTTTGGTGAGAGCAATACGATTGTGCTGGAAACGGGACGAGCCTTTCGGCAGGACAATCGGTTTCACAGTGCATATCTCTCCTCCAGTAACTTTATTCATCTCTACAAGTTTGCCGTCATGGTGCATCAGATGAATCATATCGAGGAGATCACCGGGGAGGAGATGGACAAGAAATTCAACGCCATGTCGCTGGAGTACAAAATCAATCATATCAGCCGGGCAAAGAAGTTTGCAAGAATCCTGAGCGAGGTTGGATGCTTTTATTCGGATAAGCCCATGGATTTTGATATTGTCACTCAGTTCGGGGACGAATTAGATACGGTGATGGGCCCCATTGAGCACGAGAGATGGTGTTTTGAACACTGGATCATGGGGTGGAGATTCGGCAGCGATTATAAGAAAATAGCGGAAGAGACAGGCCGGAGCGAGACGATTTTGCGCGAGTGCACAAAGACCCATGTGGACATGCCGGAAACAGAGGGCAGCGGATATACGAAACAGCTGGGGATAGCGCATTTTGAGAAACTTACAGAGGCCGAAGGTCATGCGGCGGATTCCAGGGAGAAGGATACCCGCAGTATGAATAATCTTTTGAAGGTACTGAGTGAGGAAGACGGCATCAAAGTATACCGTCTTTCGAAAAGGACACAATGATGAAACGGCTTAAGGCGCATGGATCCGATAGCCACTCCAGACTCCGGGTGATCCTGTAGTGAATCAGGTAATCTCCCGGAGTTTCGTCACATAATCCGATCGGAATGTTCGTAGTCATAAAAAAGTCCATTCCGGAGGGAGAACTGAGAGAGTGGGAACGACGGAAAGATGTAAGGATTGTGCGAGTAAAGAGAAAGTGATAAACTGCTATCAATGAATTGTAAAGAGGAAAAAGAAAATATGAGCGAAATGATTATAGAAAAGGAAAAAAATCGACTGTTCGGTCCGGCAGCTTTCTACAAATCGGCTCTGGCAATCGGTTTGCCGATTATGGCACAGAGTCTGATCCAGAATATGGTGTCTTTGATCGACAACTTCATGGTATCCGGACTGGGTGATGTCAAGATGTCCGGCGTTAATATTGCCGGGCAGATTCTATTTGTCTTCATGGTGCTGACAAACGCCATTTGTGCCGCCGGAGGGATTTTCCTGACCCAGTATTTCGGTGCCAGGGAAAAGCACGGGATGCAGCAGGCCCTTTGCTTTAAATTGATTGTCACCGGAGCGGCTTTTTTCATCTATATTATTGTCAGCATGATCATACCCCGTGCGGTGTTGAGTCTGATGGTGATCGGCAATACCCAGGCGGATCTGATTCTTGATCAGGGAGAGCAGTACATGTTTCTTATGGGATTTGTGGGCCTGCCGATGGTCATCTCGTCCATACTTGCCTCTTCCTTAAGGGAGATCGGAAAGGTCAGGGCTCCGTTATTGATTTCCGTGGCGGCAACGCTGATCAATACCTTTTTCAACTGGGTGTTTATCTATGGAAATCTGGGCGCTCCCAGGCTGGAGGTAAGAGGGGCTGCAATTGCAACGGTCATCGCCCGGGTGATTGAAATGCTGATTTACCTGATCTATGTGGCAAAGACACAGCCGCCCTTCCTGATCACTGTTAAAACGTTTTGTAATGTGGACTGGAAGCTGTTCCGGGAAATTTTGAAGAAAGGCGGCATGATCATCTTCTCCGAGCTGCTCTGGGTGGTGTCGGAAACTGTGACCACAGCGCTGTATAACGGCCGGGGAGGTGCGGATGTCGTATCCGGAATGAGTTCCAGCTTTGCCATTGCGAATCTGTATTTTGTAGCCTTTGGCGGAGTGTATACGGCTACGGGTGTGATCATCGGAAAACTCCTGGGCGAGGGCAGACTGGATGATGCAAGAAAGCAGAAAACATGGTTGTTCTCCGGGTCCATTGTATTCGGTATCGGCATTTGCTTTTTCGGACTTGCGACAACGTTATTGATTCCGGTTGTGTTCGGCTCACTGAGCGCTGCATCACAGACGATCTGCCGAGAAATGGTAATATTAATGGCACTGTTTATGCCTCTGTGGGTATTCAACAATACCGAGTTCGCGGTATCACGGGCGGGCGGAGACACCGAAATGGGGATGTGGATTGACGGAATCGGGACTCTGATTACCATCCCGTCAACTTTTCTGCTCGCGATTTTCACACCCATAGGTCCCGTTTTCATGTATGCATTTGTCAAGTCCGTGGATGTTCTCAAGGTGATCGCCGCCTATATCTGGCTGAAAAAAGAGCGATGGGTAAAGAATCTGACGGTAGAGGCCTAACGGTGACCAACTTCTATGCTGTTACAAGCCGTGGCGATCTGCTGCGGCTTTTTTGTTCTGCTATATCGTACGGAGAGGACCCAATCCGAATTTGAAAGCCCGGAGTTTATCACCTTTTTCGAAGCGGTGCGTATAATGATAGGGATAGAATATCCCGGAGGTTGCATTATGATGGAGAGAATTGTCCGGGTGCAATCCGATTATGTTCCTGTCCCATATGTGTGTGACGTTTCCCGTCAGGCATTGATGAATACGGATTTTCGTACTACTCTTTGGACGGGATGCCATGCACAGATGACGCTGATGTGTATCCCGGTGTGTTCCGATATCGGTTTGGAGATTCACGAGGATACCGACCAAATGATCCGTATTGAGCAGGGAACTGCACTGGTGAAAATGGGAGAATGCGAAAGAAATCTGGATTTTCAGGTAACCGTCTGCGAGGGGGATACTGTTTTTGTCCCGGCGGGGATATGGCATAATATTATCAATATCGGAAGACGGGCTCTGAAATTATCTTCCGTTTATGCTCCACCCCATCATCCGGTCGGAACCGTGCATCATACGAAAGAGGATGCCGAGAGAGCAAGTTACGGATAACCACTTATCTTCCGGATAAGTGGTTATCCCATTTTGAAGGAGGAATCGAAAAATTGGAAAACCTGGTGGTGTGTATGGGAAAAGGCGCCCGGAGAGATGCTGCAGAAGCTTTGGCAAGGCATGTAGATGCTCCGCTTTCCGAAAAACCGGGAGAGCAGCTGACCTTATTGATGAATGGGGAGGGGCTGTTTCTGACGGGATATGGATTGAGCTATCGCGGTGATTTCGAGCAGATGCTGCATCGAATCAGCGACGGGCGCCTGCAACATGAGATGCTGGTGCGCGTTGCGAAGACAAAGGCTGTCTGCCCCAAAGCGATTGATGCCACAGCCGGTATGGGGGAGGATTCCCTGCTTCTTGCGGCCTGCGGCTACGAGGTGACACTGTACGAGCAAAACCCTGTGATTGCCGCATTGTTACGGGATGCTTTGCGCCGTGCAAGGAAGCATCCGACACTGGCACAGATCGTGGAAAGGATGCATCTGGTGGAAGGAAACAGCATAGACCAAATGCCGAAGCAGTTGGAGAGTCCTGATCTGATCTACCTGGATCCCATGTTTCCCGCCCGCCAGAAAAGCGGTTTGATCAATAAGAAACTGCAGCTGATTCA
>CAMAGI010000104.1 GCA_945833775.1 uncultured Lachnospiraceae bacterium | reverse complement strand
GTGCAGGAAAAGAGACTTGAACTCTCATGGTATTGCTACCACACGGACCTGAACCGTGCGCGTCTGCCAATTCCGCCATTCCTGCGAACAAGATGTATTATATCTTGCGCGATTTTAAAAGTCAATAGAATTTTGCAAATTTTTTGAACAATTTAGAACGAATAATTTCGAACTAACAATTTAGAACTAGCTGGAACTATCAATTTCGAACTAGCAATTTCGAACTAGCAATTTTTGAACAGCAGCTTTACGAATATTGTAATTTCCGTTTTGGCATGATACGATAAGGAAAACTAGGAGAATTCTCCCGGAAAGGAGCCCGTTCATGACGGAACAGACATCTGCACGCAGAGACTGGTACAAACTGGACCTATCCGCTATTGTTTATCCGACACTTCAACGCCGGGACTTTTCATCAGTATATCGTCTCTCGGTTGTGTTAAAAGAAACTGTGGATCCGGTGCTCTTACAGCAGGCATTGGATCGCACCATGCCCCGATTTCCGACGTACAAGGCAGCGATCCGCAAGGGCTTGTTCTGGAGGTATCTGGAACCCAACAACAGGCCGGGGCCTTTTGTCCAGCCGGATGTACAAAATCCCTGCCAGCCCATGTATTTTAAGGCCAACAATCGATATCTGGTACGTGTTTATTATCATGGCAGACGGATTGCGCTGGAGGCTCATCACAGTCTCGGTGACGGCACCGGCGGAATGTGTGTACTGCAGACGCTGACGGCAGAATACTTGCGGCTCAAGGACCATGCCGAAATTGAAAATGAGGGATTTGTTTTAAATGTATCCGAGGAGCCGGATGCAGGCGAACTGGAGGATGCATACATGAAGTATGCCAACGCGAAGGTATGTCCGCCCAGACTGGGGGAGAAAACCTATCGTGTGGGTGGCACCAAGGAACCCTTTTATACGCTCAATATCATCGATGGGATCATGTCGGTTTCCCAGGTTATGCAGGTAGCCAAAAAGTACAATGCCACCATCACGGAATATCTGAATGCGGTTCTATTGTATTCCCTGATGCAGAAACAGGAAAAGGATTCCCACGTCCGCCTGCGGCCGGTGAAGATTGCAATGCCGGTGAACCTGCGACGGTTCTTCCCTTCAAAAACCCTGCGCAATTTCATCACCATGATTTATCCGGGGATCGATCCCCGGCTGGGTGAATACACCTTTGAGGAAATCGTGACGCAGGTCCACAATTATATGCGGTACCAGATCAATGAAAAATTCTTACGCGGCGACATTACGACCAATGCGGCAACCCAGAGAAATCCTTTCATTCGCGTGGTACCCCTGTTCATCAAGGATTTTGTGGTACGATCCTTTTATACCAAGATTCAGGACCGCAACTCCTCCGCAGGGCTCACCAACATGGGCGCGCTTAAGGTTCCGGAGGGGATGAAGTCCTACATTGAGCGTTTTGACATTTACATGGGGCAACCCTTTTCCAGCAGAACCAACTGTGCGATCATCAGCTTTGAGGATATTCTGACGGTGAATTTTGCCAGCAGCATCCGGGAGACGGATGTGGAGCGCGGGTTCTTCCGAAAATTGGTTCAGGATGGCGTTCATGTGAAAATTGAGAGCAACCGGTGACGACGGCCGGGCGTCCGCATATACAGTGCGGAGGAAGGAGAAATGTGATGTCCTATTGTGTGAATTGCGGCGTGGAATTGGATGCCTCTGCAAAAAAATGTGCCCTCTGTAATACGCCGGTATATCATCCTCAGGATTTCCCGGAGAAAGAGGCGGGCGAACCCTTTCCCACACAAAAGGGAGATGTGGAGACCGTAAAACGCAAGGATTTCGGAATCCTGCTGACTACATTTGTGCTGGCCACCTCGGCAACCTGTGCGATACTCAATGCCTGTGTTTTCAGCGGCAGCATGTGGTCTTTAGCTGTGATCGGTGTGTGTGTTGTGTTATGGGTTATGATGATACCGGTTGTGATCTTTAAGCGCCAGCCGATCTATCTGTCCCTGCTCCTGGATGGGTCGGCGGTCGTTCTTTATCTGTATATGCTGGCCCGGATGGTGGACTCTTACGACTGGTTTTATGGCCTTGGCTTACCGATTGTCCTGGTAGTTACACTGGTGGCGGAGTGCTTTACCTTCTGCGTGTGTAGATTCCCCAGGGCCTTTCTGGTGATTGCTCTGGAACTGTTTACCGGAGTGGGGATTCTGTGTGCGGGTCTGGAGGCGGTGATCGATCGGTACTTGAGCGGCGGATATGAGCCGTTATGGTCTGCTGTGGTGGTGACGGTCTGCGTAATTCTTGACATTGTGATTATCACCCTTCTGTCCAGAAGACGTCTGCGCAATGCGGTTCGCAGGAGATTGCACTTTTAGGAGGTGAGAAAATATGCCGAAGAGTATCAGTAAGAGAAATCAGAATCTGATGCATTTGATTAAGCGTGTGCACGGCATGATCGAGAACTCGGACATTGAGAAACACCGTCAGTCTCAGGACCAGCTGGGCGCAATCTTTGGCAATACCAAGGAAATACAGTATGAGGAATTTACGATCGACGAGATGCATGCGGAATGGGTGAAGGTAAACCGGCCGCATATGAAGAAGCAAATCATTTTACACTGTCATGGCGGCGGATACTCCACCGGCAGCAGTGTCTATGCCCGTTCACTCACCGGGAAACTGGCACAGTCGACCTCCATGCCGGTCTTAAGCTTCGACTATCGCCTGGCACCGGAGCATCCCTACCCGGCAGCGACGGAGGATGCGATGAAGGTGTGGGATTATCTGATGCTTCAGGGGTATGGCGCCCGGGACGTGATTGTGACGGGGGACTCCGCCGGGGGCAATCTGGCTCTTTCCCTAGTGCTGCAGCTAAAGGCGCAGGAACGGCTTCTTCCCAGGGGGCTTGTGTTGATGTCCCCATGGACGGATTTGACCTGTTCCGGCAAGTCTTTTACGGAGAAAGCCGATATGGATCCGGTTCTGGATGCCGATTACATCGATCGGATGATCGCCGCCTACGCGCCGGGGATGGATGTAAAAAATCCTCTGATCTCGCCGCTGTTTGGCGATTACGGGGATTTTCCGCCCACCTATATTCAGGTGGGGGAAAATGAGATTCTTTTGAGCGATTCCAAGCGGCTCTTTAAAAAGATGCAGGAGGCAGGTGTCTTTGTTAAGATGGACGTGTTTCCGGGAATGTGGCATGTCTTTCAGATGTCGCCCTTTAAGACTGCCAATGAAGCAATGGAGCGGAATGCGGAGTTTATCTACGGGATCAGTAATCTGTAAATGGTAGTACTTTTACGCGATCCGCGAAGTCAAACCCAGGGTTCACACAGGCCTCATGATTGCGTTGTTTCTCGGGATAACACTTTTTTATAGGTAAAATCAATTGCAAAAGCTCCCAACGGGGCTGTTAAGACAATTGCTAAGACAGCAACCGTAAGGATCGTGTCGCCGCATGCAAATCCCAGCGCAAGGGGAATCCCCCCAATTGCCGCCTGCACGGTTGCTTTGGGAGTGTAAGCCATCATCGTAAACAGTTTTTCTTTGACACTTAACTTTGTTCCGAGCAGGCACACGTATACGCCAAGCATTCGAAATAATAGGGCTGCCAGAATAACAATCAGTGCTTTCACACCAACTTTCCCCATATAATGAATATTTACCGTAGCACCAACCAGTACAAATAAGAACACCTCTGCCGCAACCCAAAGCTTTCCATACTTTATGGCTAGCCTCTTTGCCACATTTTCCCTTTTCTTTTGCAGCCCAACACCCAGAAACATGATCGCAATCAGTGCGGAAAATGTTATCGGTGTTGTTAATGCCTCTTCTGCCACTACCAGCAGCAATGAAATGCTAAGTAAAATAAGAACTTTCGCTGTGTCTCTTATATGTACTTTCTGAAACAGCAGTGCGACTGCAATCCCGATAACGATTCCCACAGTGATTCCAAGGAATATGGATACCGGTATGTTTATGAAACGGATTGCAGATGCCCCCTCGCCCTGCATCATTCCACCAAATGTGGAAAAGAGTACGATCACATAAACATCATCCACTGAAGCTCCGGCTAAGATTAATTGCGGAATCCCTTCCCGGGTTCCGTATCCTTCTTCCATCAACTTCACCATCCTTGGCACAACTACCGCCGGAGAAACCGCAGCAAGGACAGAGCCCATAACAGCCGCTTCCAGAACACTCATTCCCATAAGCTTCGGTGCCAGCAAAATCATACCAATCAACTCAAAGGATGCAGGAACAAAACACATCAGAACCGCAGGTCTTCCAATTTTCTTGAGACCTGATATATCCAGGCCCAATCCTGCTCTGGTCAATATAATAACAAGTGCTATTTTTCGCAGTTCTGCCGATATTCCCAAGATACCGGGATCGATTTGATCCAGCACATATGGTCCCAGAACAATGCCTGTAATCAGCATCCCCAGCAAACCGGGAAGCTTCACTTTCTGGCATAACCAGCCCATTGCCATACCGATCATCAGAATGAGTGCAGTACTTAATAACATAAAAATTCTCCTGTAGATACTACTTCTGTTCCAGCAAACTTATTCCGGCACAGGCTACTCCTATGCCAAGTATGGTGACCGCCGTATCGGCATCAATTTGTTTCATGGTAGACAGTACCACCACTGCCACACCCATTGCCAGACAAACGGCTTTGTTTTCCCGGGGCATCAATGCTCCTGGGAACAACAACAAAAGACTGCATCCATTGTGCCTCGGCACCCCGAATACAGTCTTTCGCATTTTCTATCGCTCAACTGCAGATAACTGCACTTCTGCCGTCAGGCAGTTTTACAGATAACCATTGAATAATTTTCCGATGTTATAGCTGTCACCATACGCGCCGGTTCCGGTGTATGTAGTAGCTCTGGATGCCTCATAATCGGCGGTGTAATTCATCATGCCGGCCTGTGCAGATGCGCTGTATCCATAGGAACCGGTTCCGTTAAACAGGTTCTTAACCGTATCCATGCTGGCCTTCATGAAGGAATCCTTATCCAGGGTAAGGGTTCCGTCCTGTCCCATCGAAATTCCGATCCGGGACAACAGCCTGCTGTTGGAAACCGTGCTGTTTTGCAAGGTGTTTAGGCGATTTGTAATGGAATTGTTCTCCACCTCTCCTGCAGCGGCAAGAACCTCATTGTAGCTTTTTACAAAACTGCTCACTGCACTATAAATCGCATCTTGGTCATAATCCTCGGTCGTGCTCTCCACACCATTCTCATCGGTGGTGGTAACCGCTTTCTTGGCAAATACGGACTTCTCCCCGGTCACTAACAGGGCATCTGCGGATTCCTTCAGTTGATCGGTACTTTTCTGAATCCCGGTCAGAGCCTTTGCTTGTGCATCAGTGACAGAACCTGCGCTTACCTTTGACACACTCTTCTTGCCCAGAGACTGCACCTGATCGCTGCTTTCCGGCTTAAAATAAGCCTTCATCAGTTTCCCATACGTGCCGTTCTTGATACTGGTATAATCACTCAACAGGGAGGTAAGTCCGCTCCCGCCGGTATTGCTGTTATTAAGTCCCGAAAACAGATAGGAATAATCCGTCTTTGCTGAAATCTGAATGCTCATATAGACACCTCCGTGTATTGCCATGCGCCCAAATACCAATCAGGCGATGATTCGGCTTCCCTGCCTTCTGCCTGATATATCGACTTTCTCCTACTTCTACTTTAGTCCCCCTGCCGGGTAATGTCAAGATTTACAATCTCTTTCCTTCAACACTACTCCAATATTCTGTCACTATATGTATTTCTGGCGCTGAAAATCATTTCTAAAATCAATGCGGCTGCTATTCCAAACAAAACGATTGAAAAATCATCAACTAAAATATCAATCATCGTTACCGCAAGTATTCCCTGCAGGCCATATTCAAATCCCATTAATATTCGATAGATTAACAGCCGTTTTCTGCCGGGAGAAAAGGTTAGTCGCGCTGTCATCGCAAGAATAAACAGCAATACGGCATAGATTCCTGCCACAACCGCTACAATCCATAATATCAGTTCCGCCAGCCAGCTTACTCCCACCCCAAGATAGCGCAGGATATATCCATATCCTTCCACATCATCGATTTCATCATCGCTTATCCGCTCTTCGTCCAACGTTTCCACCGTAGTGTTCGTTAATTTTCCAAGTTTGGCGGCGCCTGCTGCACACAGCCCTGCTGTCAAAGCAACTACGATGATTACTACCATTGCAAGGGCGAAGTTTACCTTTACATTTTTCATCGGGAACAATCCTTTCCTAAGGGCTTACTCTTTTAAGCTTTTTATGTATCTCACATCACAGGCGAAATGACCCGTATTGACAATCGGCTCACAAACTCTTTCAAATCCGTATTTTTCATAGAACCGTTGTGCAGCAACCATGTTTTCCAATGTCTCCAGATAACAGCCGGCATAATATTGCTTTGCATACGCTAACGCAATCTCCATAAGTCTATGGGCCACACCCGTTCCTCTTGCTTCGGGCAGACAATACATTTTCTGAAGCTCGCAGATATTCTCTGTCCCTTCCAGTTTCCCGATTCCAACGCCGCCTGCAAGGTGTCCGCTTTCGTCTTCTGCCACCCAGTATTGATTCCCAGCCGAATTGTAAATCTCAGAAAATCGTCCCAAATTCGGATCAGCCCAGGCGGTGCCCTCATGATTGGCCCCAAACTCAATCAAACAGGCTCTGATGACTTTTTCAATCTCCAGGTTATCTTTTGCTTCCAATTCTCTGATTCTATAGGTCATTTTTCTACCCCTGTGTGCTTGTATTTTGTATGAAATCAAAGGATGTTTTGCAGTTTTTTCTCCACTTCCTCCAGCGTTGGCGGATATAGCGGCAGGGGATATCTGGAAATGGCGATTGCCGAACAGGCACTGGCAAACCGGACCAGTTCATCATCCTTCATGCCTTTTAACAATCCATAGACGCAGCCGGCCTTAAAGGTATCTCCGGCGCCCAGGGTACTCTTCACCTCCACCGAAAAAGGTTTCATTTTTTTCATAGGCTCACCCTTGCGGCCATAGAGCATATCATTGTGACCGGTAGTAATGATTACCAATCCCTCTGCGGTGTTTTGCAGCAATTCAAATACCTGTTCCCTGGGCATGTCCTTGTAATGTTCTGCAAGACATTCCTTGGATACCACATTGACTGCTGCATGGTGATGTAACGGATTGGTATGATCACAATCAATGGTAACATAGGGCTTATTGTGCTTCACCATAAGCTCCATGGCAAGCTTGCTCTCCCCCAGAAAAAATGGATCTATTGCAGCGACCTTACACTGCTTAATATCCTCCTCTTTTGGTGTGTTCCAACGCTTTACACCGCTTTGATACAAGGTTTGAAATACCCCCATTGGGGAGCGCACCAAATCGGCTACCACTACATAATCCATCAAGCCTTCATATTCCGGATCAAAATACAGAGAGCTTAGGTCAACCGGTTTCTCTCCATAGAACTCACGCAGCATCGGTGCTACTTCCGTACCGATATGGGTTCCGTCCATTTTCACGGATACCCCGAGAGAAGCTAAAACGGTCGCAGCCGATCCCGTCTCCCCTCCCGGCAGAAAATATTTCGCAGCCAGCTCTGCGTATTCGTCCGGTTGTAAAAAGCCATCTCGCAAATAAAAGGAATGTGTCCCTAAAATCTGACCATACAGATAAACATCACACATCGACATCGCCCTCCTTATTCCTAAAATGTTTCCACATCACTCTCTGTAATCTTCCCGAATGAACGGCTCCAGAATTGCTTTCTCAATCAACGCATGGTACTTCTTCGGATGTCGATAAGCATTTCCATGCACCTCATTTTGACGATATTCCCGGATCATATCCATGTCAAATTCCGCAAGATAAACTCCTTCTTCGCCACCTGCCTCCAGAATACAGGTATCCCGGGACTCGGGCAGTTCGGGCAGATAAGCAACACCATCGAAGGCGGAAGAATGCCCGTTGCAATCCGGTTTCCCCGCCGGATAGTTGCAGGTTGCAATCCCCACCATATTCTCATACGCTCTCCCCCGCAGTTGGGACAATCGGTTGATTTCCATGGGACATGCATTGGGTACCAAAATCACCTCCGCTCCCTTTAACATCAGAATTCTCGCACTCTCGGGAAATTCCCGGTCGTAACAGATCATGGCTCCCACCTTCACCGGGCCCTGTTCCGTATCCAAATCCGTGACGAAAAAATCGTCTCCGGCTGTCAATCTGCACTCGTCACCGAAGTCACAGGTATGTACTTTCGCGTAGGTCAAAACCCTGCTGCCGTGTCGGTCAAACAAAACAACCGTATTTCTCGGAAGCGGCTGCCAACGCTCCAAAAACGTCACGGCAATCGCCATATCCAGTTCTGCCGCCAGGCTGCCAAAGCTTGTGACAAACGGATCCTCTGCGGAAACCGTCAGCAAATTCAACGCTTCCGCATCCTCCGGAATCCGATAGCCATCGCTCCATATTTCCGGGAACAGAGCAATATCTGCGCCCATCTCCTTTGCCTTCCGGCAGGCGGCAATCCCCTTCTCCAGATTGTCCTTCAGACTTCCCCCCGGCATGATCTGCAACAAAGCAACCCTCAATATCATACTCTACCTCCGTCGCGAACTGCTTCTTGGCACAGCATACCACATTTCTTACTCCCGCGCTATATCCATCTCGTTTTGCAATGACCGGACCGTGTCCTTACGCATAGTACTGCGCCTGGGCATTCCAAAGCTCCCGGTATAGTCCGTCCTGTTTCTCCAGCTCCTCATGGCTGCCACGCTGCACCACCTGTCCCTTGTCAAACACCAGAATATCCTCGCAGAACCGGCAGGATGCCAGACGGTGGGAAATATAAATTGCCGTCTTGTTTCCCACCATTTTGTCAAAGCCCGCGAACACCTCACACTCGGAAACAGGGTCGAG
>CAMAGI010000103.1 GCA_945833775.1 uncultured Lachnospiraceae bacterium | reverse complement strand
CATTGAAGCCGGAAAAGCAGTTCTCGGAATCGAGTTCGGTTCCACAAGGATTAAAGCCGTACTGATCGACGAAACCCACGAGCCCATTGCGTTGGGAACCTATGACTGGGAGAACCGTCTGGAGAACAACATCTGGACCTACAGTCTGGAAGATATCCGCAAGGGCCTTCAGGGATGCTATGCGGATATGGCAGCAGACGTCCGGAAGAAATACGGCGTGCCGGTGAAGAAACTGGGAGCCATCGGCTTCTCCGGTATGATGCACGGGTATATGCCCTTTGACAAGAACGGAAATCTTCTGGTTCCGTTCCGTACCTGGCGCAATACAATGACCGAGGAGGCCTGCAGGAAGCTGACACCGCTGTTTGATTTCAATGTTCCCCAGAGATGGAGCATCGCGCATCTCTATCAGGCGATTCTGAACAAGGAAGAGCATGTGAAGGATATTGCCTATCTGACCACGCTTGCAGGTTATATTCATTGGCTTCTCACAGGTGAGAAAGTGATGGGTGTGGGTGAGGCATCCGGCATGTTCCCGATTGACTCCGAAATCTGCGATTATGATAAGAAAATGCTGGCGCAGTTCAATGCGCTGATTGAGAATGAGGGCTTCGGGTGGAAGCTGGAGGAGATTCTTCCCAAGGTACTTCCTGCCGGTGCATCCGCAGGATGTCTGACTGATACCGGCGCGAACTTCCTGGATCCCACCGGCACTCTGGAGGCGGGTGTTCCCCTGTGTCCTCCCGAGGGCGATGCCGGCACCGGAATGACGGCAACCAATGCGGTTCGTGTCCGCACCGGCAACGTGTCCGCAGGCACATCCGTATTTTCCATGGTGGTGCTTGAGAAGGCGATGACAAAGGTTCATGAGGAGATCGATATGGTGACCACTCCCGATGGTATGCCGGTGGCTATGGTTCACTGCAACAACTGCACCTCAGACCTGAATGCTTGGGTCAATCTCTTCGCTGAATTCGGGGAGCTGTTCGGCGTGAACGTGGATAAGAATGACCTTTACGGAAATCTTTACCGCAAAGCCCTGGAGGGTGACGAGGACTGTGGAGGGCTGCTCTCCTACAATTTCTTTGCGGGAGAACCCGTTGTGGGACTGAACGAGGGCAGACCGCTGTTTGTGAGAAAGCCCGATGCGAAGTTGTCCCTTGCCAACTTTATGCGCGCCCATCTCTACGGTGCGCTGGCAACTCTGAAGGTCGGCAACGATATTCTGTTGAAAGAGGAGAAGGTTGCGGTGGATTCCCTGACCGGACACGGCGGCCTGTTCAAGACGCCCGTTGTGGGACAACAGGTGCTGGCTGCGGCATTGAATGCTCCCGTAACCGTGATGGATACCGCCAGTGAGGGCGGTGCATGGGGCATGGCGGTTCTTGCCGCATACATGCTGGAGAAGGAGGACGGTGAGAAACTGGCGGATTACCTTGCCGACAAGATCTTCGCTGGTCAGACCGGAACCACCATCGCTCCCAGACCGGAGGATGTTGCGGGATTTGACGCATACGCGGAGCGTTTTGTTGCCGCGCTGCCTGCAATGAAAGCAGCCGTGGAAGGCCTGAATTAACGGTTAACGTGAACGGACAGCAGGAAGGAGAACAGGATAGATGTTAGAGGAATTAAAGAGAGAAGTATATGAAGCGAATATGGAACTGCCCCGCTATGGTCTGGTGACCTTTACCTGGGGGAATGTGAGCGCAATCGATCGTGAGAGCGGACTTTTTGTCATCAAACCCAGCGGCGTGGAGTACGATAAGCTCACACCGGAGGATATGGTTGTGGTGGATTTAAACGGAAATCGCGTGGAGGGACGCTACAACCCTTCTTCCGACACCGCCACTCACGTGGAGTTGTACAAAGCGTTCCCCGAAATCGGCGGTGTGGTACATACACACTCCTCCTACGCAACCAGCTGGGCACAATCCGGCCGCGATATTCCCTGTTACGGGACGACCCATGCAGACTATATTTACGGGGAGGTTCCCTGTCTGCGTTGTCTGACGTCGGAGGAGATTGCACAAGCCTATGAGGAGAATACCGGACACCTGATTGTCAATGAGTTCAAGCGTCTGGGCAAGGATCCCATGGCTGTCCCCGCCTGCCTGTGTAAGAACCATGGCCCCTTTGCGTGGGGCAGAACCGCAAAGGAAGCGGTGCACAATGCGGTGGTTTTGGAGGAGGTGGCCAAGATGGCTTATCGCACCGAGACGATTAATCCCCGGGTGGCACCCGCTCCCAGGGAGCTGCAGGACAAGCATTATTACCGTAAGCATGGAGCAAATGCATACTACGGACAGAAATAACGGACAGATAACGGAGCATTCATTATGACGCAGGTCAAGGAATTTATACGAAAATACTATTTTGCTGCGGGCATGGCGCTTCTTCTGGCGCTGGCTGTTTTTCTGAGACTCTATAAGCTGGCCCTGATTCCCATGGGGAGACATGTGGATGAAGCGGCACTGGGCTATAATGCCTGGTGCCTTGCTCATTACGGTGTGGATCGTTATCTCCATGAAATGCCCATCTATCCCCAGAATTATTACGGCGGACAGAGCCCCCTCTACACGTATCTTGCGGTGCTGCTTCTCAAAATTCCGGGAGTTCCGTTCAGTGATCTCACCATCCGTATCCCGGGCTTTTTCTTCAGTATGCTCATCGTGATTTTCGGGGCGGCGACGATAAACGAGGTGTTCAAAAACCGCAACTGTACGCTTGCGGCGACTGCAATTCTTGCGATCTCTCCCTATTTCATTCTGCAGGGAAGATATGCGTTTGATTGCAACCTGATGCTGGGATGCAGCGTGATGGCACTGTATTCTCTGATAAAATATCTCTCGGACAAGAAGCTGTGGCGCCTGGTTGTCTGCGGTGCGGCCTTTGCATTTGTGTTGTATTCCTATGCACTGGCTTATTTTACGATTGCATTTTTCCTGATTTATGCGGCGCTATATCTGTTGTTTGTGCGGGAGATCACGGTTCCGAGAACGGTGGTCTGGGCTGTCAGCGTCTGCATTTTTGCCCTGCCCATTCTGCTCTTTGTGGCCTCTCTTTTGCTGCAACTGGAGCCGTTTAAGTTTCTGGGATTCACCATTGAACAGACGGCAACACAGCGGATGAGTGATATCGACCCCGGTCCCAATTCCCTGCCCAGTATCTGGCATACGATCTACATGTCGCTTCTGTCGGACGGCTTTGTGACTTCCACCTGTCCCAGATACGGCAATATGTATTATACCTCCGTGCCCTTTGTGGTGATCGGCTTTGTCATTGCCTGTGTGCAGACGGTGCAGTCCATCCGCAAGAGAAAGCTGCATGTGAGCGCGCTGTTTTTGTTCTTTTTTCTGGCGGTTCTGACAACGGCAGCTCTGGTTTACACGGATCATGCGATCAATCGTGCCAATGCTGTATTTGCGGCGGAATTCTACTTTTTGATGCTGGCATTTTACGAGATCGTGAGTCGGATGAAGCATTGCGGAAAGGCGTTTGCAGGGGTGGCTGCCGCGGCCTACGCGATTTGGTTCGCGGCGTTTGCCCGGTATTATTTTGTGGTCTACCCCATCGAGCATTTCCCGTTGGCATATTTTCGCGGTTCTGCGGCAGACGCCATCGAGTATGCCCGGAAGAATCTGGATTATTCGACAATCTATGTGGATTACAGCGGGTATCCGGAATTTAATCTGATGGATTACCCCATATCACCGTACGAGTGGAATGACAGGGTTGCATACGATGAGTTTAACTGCGTGGTGGAGTTGCCCGAGATTGATGAGGACGCGGTTTACATCATTGAAGTCAGAAGTGAACATCTGAAGAAAGAATTGTACGAGGCGGGATTTTTCTGTCGCGAGTTTCCGTCAACCTATTGTCTGTTTACCAGGGAATAATAGGTTGACGGGGGAGGATCTACCGGGAAGAAAACCGGCGTCGGATCCAATCCAGCATGACCAGAAGGAGAAGGACAGCGCCGAGCCATCCCTGCAGGATGTAGATCATGGAGGGATGGATGGTGTAGTGGTATTGGGAGACACTCTGACCGTTCAGCACATCTCCCGCCAGCGTGAGCGTCTGATTCTCCGGAGCCTGGTTTTCTGCAATTTCGGTGTGCAGAAGCTGCAGAGATACGTCCCCGGAGGCGTAGATCCGCCAGCTGTACAGGTTGTCCGGCTTTAATACCTTCTTCACCGGGATGTCGCTGTAGGTGCTGCAGGCAAGGTCGGTGAGAGGAATATCACAGGTAAAGAGAATCCGTTCCGAGGAATCCGCAAGCTCGAAAGTCAGAAACACACCTTCGGCGAGGGCTTCGTCGTAGTCCACGGCAATCTCCATCTTCTCAAGATGGGAGTACAGGGGAGAGAAGGTCTGCTCAAAGAACTGTCCCCCGAAGAGCGGAGCCGTATTGGTACAACCTGCGCTGTAGGTGTTGCTGCTGTATCCGCTATGAAGAAGGTACCCGGGATAGACTGCCGATGCCAGACACAGTGCGATGAGGCAGGCAAGGATGGTGGCGGTTGTTTTCTTGTGTTTTACGGACATGGGGACTCTCCTTATGTTTGGAATGATAAGCGTTGCAAATATAGTAGCACAAATTTTGACTCAGGTAAATCACTTTATCGCGTTAAGTACTCTCCAAAACAGGAGGGTGCCCGAGCACATTCAGCATTATTTGCACATAAATAGCAAGGAATGCGTCTGGACTTGCCCCCGGAAATATGCTAGTATAGACGCGAAGATGAATTCGTGACCATGGGGAGAAAACCCCGGAATGGAAGATAGGAGGAAACGATGAACAATTTAGAGCTGAAAAAGCATGCGAATGACGTCCGTAAGGGTATTGTGACTTCCGTTCACAGTGCAAAAGCGGGTCATCCCGGCGGATCCCTGTCAGCAGCAGATGTATTTACTTATCTGTATTTCGAAGAGCTGAACATCGATCCCGAAAATCCCGAGATGGAAGACAGAGACCGCTTCGTATTGTCCAAGGGGCACACCGCTCCCGGCTTGTATGCGGCACTTGCATACAGGGGATTTTTCCCGGTTGAGGATCTGACCACCTTGAGAAAACTGGGTTCTTATCTGCAGGGACATCCCAACATGCACATTCCCGGAGTGGATATGGCATCCGGTTCCCTGGGACAGGGTATTTCCGCAGCAGCAGGTATGGCTCTGGGTGCGAAGCTCCAGAAGAAAGATTATCGCGTATATACCCTCTTGGGCGACGGTGAGATCGAGGAGGGCCAGGTATGGGAAGCAGCTATGTTTGCAGGCTTCCGCAAACTGGACAATCTCTGCGTGATCGTTGACAACAACAACCTTCAGATCGACGGACCCATCGACCAGGTATGTTCTCCCTATCCGATTGATCGCAAATTCGAGGCCTTTAACTTCCATGTGATCAATGTGGATGCACATGATTTTGACGCTCTGCGCGCCGCTTTCAAGGAGGCCAGAGAGACGAAGGGAATGCCCACCTGTATCGTACTCCACAGCCTGAAGGGTAAGGGCGTATCCTTTATGGAGAACAGTTGTGACTGGCACGGAAAGGCTCCCAACGATGAGGAGTATGCCGTGGCTATGGCAGATCTTGCCAAGATCGATGAAGCGCTTGCAAAGGAGGTAGAGGCATAATGGCAGACGTAAAAAAGATCGCAACCCGTGAAAGCTACGGCAATGCATTAAAGGATCTGGCGGAGGAGTTCCCCCAGCTGGTCGTATTGGATGCTGACCTTGCAGCCGCTACCAAGACCGGTATTTTCCGCAAGGCATATCCCGACAGACATATCGACTGCGGTATCGCAGAGTCCAATATGATGGGCGTGGCAGCAGGTTTGTCACTCACCGGACTTGTTCCCTTTGTGAGTTCTTTTGCAATGTTTGCAGCAGGACGTGCATTTGAGCAGGTGCGCAACTCTATCGGCTACCCTCATTTGAACGTAAAGATCGGTGCAACCCACGCCGGAATTACGGTGGGTGAGGACGGTGCCAGTCATCAGTGTAACGAGGACATTGCTCTGATGCGCACCATTCCCGGAATGGTTGTCATGTGTCCCTCCGATGATGTTGAGGCAAAGGCTGCCGTTCGTGCGGCACTGGAGCATGAAGGCCCTGTATATATCCGTTTCGGCCGTGCGGCAGTTCCCGTGATCAATGACAGACCCGACTACAAATTTGAGATCGGCAAAGGAACTGTTGTTCGCGAAGGAAGCGATGTTACCATCGTTGCCACCGGTATCTGTGTGGACTCCGCTCTGGGAGCTGCCGAGAAGCTGGCTGCAGATGGTATCAGTGCGGAAGTAATCAACATCTGCACGATCAAACCTCTTGATGAGGAACTGATCATTGCGAGCGCAAAAAAGACCGGCAAGGTTGTCACTGTTGAGGAGCATTCCGTGATCGGCGGTCTCGGAAGTGCGGTATGTGATGCTTTGTGCGCAAAGCTTCCTACTCCTGTTAAGAAAATCGGTATGCAGGATGTATTCGGTGAGTCCGGTTCGGCTGCCGCACTGGTGCAGAAGTACGGTCTGGATGCAGAGGGCGTCTATAAATCCGTCAAGGAATTCATGTAAGCAACAAAGTAGCGGAGGCATCCGTTAACAGAAAATACATCCCTCCGTTGTGATGAATCGGGGAAGTCTTCCGATCATTGGGCCGGGGGATGTTTTTTTGACGAAGAATTCTTTACATTTGCGCCAATATTTGTTAAAATATTCTAAAATATTGTATTTTGTACAGCAAATCTTTTTACATCGAGGAGGAAGACAGGTGGCAAAACAAAAGAGCGCTAACAAAGTGAAAATGATTGATACCATGGGGGTTAAGATCAACATATTTTTTGAGATCGCATTGCTGGTCGTGATTATCGCGTTGATTTCCATATCGATCCCCAGAGTGCAGCGCAATATCAAGTCATTGACTCAGGAATATATGCTGGACATGGCAGATATCCACGGAAGACTGTTGGAGAATAATGTAGCTGCAATGGGAAACATGTCGGGGGTAGACAAGGCAGCTTTGCTCAAGGATGTGAAGCTGGCAGATGTGCAATCCAGCTATGCCTATCTGGTGGACAAGGATTCGATTATGCTCTATCATCCAACGGAGAGTAAGATCGGGGAGCCTGTTGAGAACTCGGTGGTAAAGGGCTTGATCAGCCAGATGAACGGGGGAACCCGCCCGGAGAGTGACTGTGTGGCGTATGAGTACAAGGGTGCAACCAAGTATGCCTCCTATTATGTCGCTCAGGATCTGAGCTTTATTTTAGTAATTACGGCGGATGAGAGTGATGTGTTTGCGGACTTAAACAGAACCGTTGGTGTAATGATTGCGGTATCCGTATTCACGTTCTTGCTGTTGGTGGTTTTCAGCAATCTGATGATCCCCTATATGATGAAAGGTCTGCGCACGCTCTCCGATATTGTGGATAAGGCGGCGGATTTGGATTTGACGGATGATGAGCGGATTGATACCCTTGTCGCTAGAAAGGATGAGATCGGCGCCATCAGCAAATCGGTGGACAACTTAAGAAAGCAGCTTCGCGACGTCATTGCCAGCGTCAGCGAGCAGAGCAATATTTTGAACGAGACCAGTGTTACGTTTCAGCAGAGATTCGAGGATATTGCCGAAAATGTCAACAACGTAAACTTTGCAATTGAAGAGATTGCCATGGGCAGCACCAGCTAGGCCCAGGAGACCACCTCTGCGGGAGCTCAGGTATCCGATCTGGGAGATACGGTTGAGGCCAATAATGCCAGTGTTTCGGTTCTCGATACTGCAGTCAGCGAAATGACGGAACATACGAACAAGGCGGATGCCGATCTGAAGGAATTGGTTCGCATCTGCGACGAGACCTCCGAGAGTATCCGTATGGTTGTTGAACAGACCCAGAAGACCAATGAGTCTGTTAACAAGATTAAGGTTGCCGTTGCATTGATTCAGGATATTGCACAGCAGACCAATCTGCTTTCCCTGAATGCTTCCATCGAGGCGGCAAGAGCCGGCGAGAGCGGACGCGGCTTTGCGGTAGTTGCGGAGGAGATCCGCAAGCTTTCCGAGGGCTCCAATGCCAACGCGGATGAGATCGGAACAATTGTCAGAGAGCTGATTGAGAATTCCGACATAACGGTTCAGAAGATGAATGAGGTAGCACAGAATACTTCCGTCCAGTTGACCAGACTTGCGGAGACCAGAGCATCCTTTGACGGACTTAAGAGTGAGACGCAGGCGGTTGCCGATGCATCCCACAGCATTACGGAGCAGACAAAGCAGCTTGATATCATCAAGAATTCCGTGAACGATTCCGTCAGTCAGCTGGCATCCATCTCCCAGGAGAACGCTGCGTCCACAGAGGAGACCAGCGCAAGTATGCAGACTTTGACTATCGCCGTGGATGACTGCAAGACGCAGACGGAAGCACTGGCAGAACTCAGCAATGAGTTGAAGGCACAGACCGATAAATTTAAGCTTTGATGTCTTGCCCCGGAAGGACCTGTAATGAACATTTTATCACCATCGATTCTGGCAGCTGATTTTACAAAACTTGGGGAGCAGATCCGTGTGATCGAAGAAGCAGGGGTTCCCTATCTACACTTTGACGTGATGGACGGTCTCTTTGTGCCGTCCATCTCGTTTGGTATGCCCGTGCTTACATCCGTCAGGAAGAATACATCGTTGTTTCTGGATGTTCATCTGATGATCCGGGAGCCTGAGCGGTATGTTGAGACATTTGCATCCTGCGGTGCCGATCTGATCAACTTTCATTTGGAGGCATCCGACGATATAGCCGGCACGATTGAACGGATACGCGCCACCGGTAAGAAGGTCGGTATTACCATCAAGCCGCATACGCCGGTGGAAGAGCTGCGACCCTGGATTGATCGGGTGGACATGGTTCTGGTCATGACGGTGGAGCCCGGGTTCGGGGGCCAGAAAATGATTCCTGAGTGTCTGGACAAGGTTCGAGCGGTGCGAGCCATGGCTGATGAGAGAGGTATAGACCTGGATATCGAGGTGGACGGCGGAATCCATGCCGGGAA
>CAMAGI010000102.1 GCA_945833775.1 uncultured Lachnospiraceae bacterium | reverse complement strand
TCATAAAGGAGTTTTCGGAAATACCCGCAACCGAGATTACCGAAGCGGTCGACGCTGCATGGGCAGAGCTGCAAAATGCCCGTGAGGACATGCGCAAAAAGGGTGAAGAAACCATCCGGTATCTGGAGGAAACCGGAAAACGCGGAATCGTTCTGGCCGGTCGTCCATACCACATAGATCCCGAGATCAACCACGGCATTCCCGAGCTGATTACCGGCTACGGATTGGCGGTACTCACGGAGGACTCTGTCTCCCATCTGGGATGCCCGGAACGTCCTTTGATTGTATCCGACCAGTGGATGTATCATTCCCGTCTGTACGCTGCAGCTTCCTATGTCCGCACGGTAGACAACCTGGACCTGATTCAGCTAAACTCCTTCGGGTGCGGTCTGGATGCTGTCACCACAGACCAGGTGAATGACATTCTCTCCGGATCCGATAAGATCTATACCTGCTTAAAAATTGACGAGGTGAACAACCTGGGAGCCGCAAGAATACGCGTGCGCTCCCTCCTGTCCGCCATTGAAGTTCGCGAAAAGCGCCACAAGCAGCGCACGATTCGTGACTGTTCCATCGTAAAGGTTCCCTTCACCGAGAAAATGCGTGAGGAATACACGATTCTGTGTCCGCAGATGTCACCGATCCACTTTGATATCCTGGAACCTGCTTTCCGCTCCTGCGGATATCATTTCGAGGTACTCTCCAACGACAACCGTCATTCCGTGGATGTGGGACTGAAATATGTAAACAATGATGCATGTTATCCTTCCCTGCTGGTAGTAGGTCAGCTTATGGAAGCACTGCTCTCCGGTAAATACGACCTGAACAAAACTGCCCTGATCATTACCCAGACCGGCGGAGGTTGTCGTGCGACCAACTACATCGGTTTCATCCGGCGTGCACTGAAAAAAGCCGGCATGGAACAGATTCCCGTCATCTCCCTAAACCTTGGCGGCATCGAGACCAATCCCGGTTTCCACCTAAACGCCAACCTCTTGATCCGTGTCGCATATGCCGCCCAGATCGGCGACATCTTCATGCGCTGTATCTACCGCATGCGACCTTACGAAGAGGTTCCCGGCAGTGTGGAGGCGGTTCATGCCAAATGGCTGCAGATTGCACGTGACTTTGTGTCCCGCAAGCACCTGAATCACTTTGAGTTTAACCGTATCTGTCGGCAGATGATCCGCGAGTTTGATGCCATTCCGATTCGGGATATCAAGAAGCCCCGTGTCGGTATTGTCGGAGAAATATTAGTAAAGTTCTCTCCTGCCGGCAACAACCACCTTGTTGAGCTTTTGGAAAGCGAGGGTGCCGAGGCAGTTGTACCCGACTTGATCGATTTCATGCTCTACTGCTTTTACAATCAGATTTACAAGGCAGAAAACCTCGGGACAAGCAAGAAAGCTGCGAAAATCTCCGCTATGGGAATCTGGGCAATTGAACACATTCTGCGCGGTACCGCCGCAAAAGAATTTGCAAGAAGCAGGCATTTTGATCCACCCACATCCATCTACCGTACGGTTGAGTATGCAAAGCCCATCGTTTCCATCGGTAATCAGACCGGTGAGGGCTGGTTCTTAACCGGTGAAATGGTGGAACTGATTCATGAAAATGTGCCTAATATCGTTTGCACACAGCCCTTCGGATGTCTTCCCAATCATGTTGTGGGAAAGGGTGTCATCAAAGCCCTCCGAAAGGCTTACCCGGAGTCCAACATCGTCGCTATCGACTACGATCCGGGTGCCAGCGAAGTGAATCAGCTGAATCGAATTAAGCTGATGCTGTCCACCGCCCAAAAGAATCTGAAATAAGTGATCGTTACCACCAAAAAGGAGTTTGAGATTCGATCTCAAACTCCTTTTTCGCAGGATCATGCCGTTATGGTGCGTTCACCCAGATATTGCTGTAAAAGTGCTGCAACCTCGGATGGTTCCAATCCGGTTTCTTCGATGAGGCTGTTCACCTGTTCCAGTTCCTTGCGCTTCTTCTCTTCGTACAGCTCCTCCAATTCGCGTTTTTCGGATTCAACGCGAACAAGCAGTGCATTTATCACGTTCTGCTTGGCCTGGATTTTCTCGTCAACTGATTTACGTGGTCCTCTTGCCATAGGATATCTTCCTCCTGTACCAATATTTTGGCTTTATGTAAGCCCGCCCCCGGGTGGGGGTCTTTAAATACAGTATATGGACATGTCTGGCAAAATATTCCGATTGGAAAGATTGATTTTGTACAGGGATATGCGCTGGCAACGAAACGATATCTGTGTTAAAATCAGTTTGACAGGATTAAGAAATCGTATACAAAGGAGCTTTGTCATGCAGATGTACGAAGTGACTGCATTATCCGAGGATATGCAGACGGAAATCCTCAAAAAAATACTATTTGCGGAAGACGAGGACGATGCCATCGACCGGATGAACGCGATTCTCGCAGAGGAAAATCTGACCTGTGATTTCTGTGTCGCAGAAGAAATCTGAATAACACTACCGGATGTTCTCCAGATCATAGGGCGTTGTCTGATATACATAATAATTCAGCCAGTTACTGTAGAGGTTGTTGCTGTGAGAACGCCACTGCAAAAGCGGCTTCTGTGTAGGATCGTCTCCCGGAAAATAATGATACGGCACCTGTATCGGAAGCCCCTTTTTCAAATCCCGGAAATACTCATTGCTCAAGGTGATGCGATCATACTCCGGATGTCCGGTCACAAAAATCTTCTTACCCTCTTCGGCAATCGCCAGAAAAACCCCCGCTTCGTCCGATTCCGCCAGAACCGTAAGCTCCTTACACCCATGGATGAGGGCGGAGTCTGTCTGCGTATGTCTGCTGTGCGGTGCCAGGAAAATATCATCGAATCCCCGTACAAGCGGCACCTTGCGATTCATGACGCGATGCTCATATACACCGAAAAGCTTTTGCGGAAGGTACTCTTTATTGATCCCATAGTAATGATAGAACCCTGCCTGGGCCGCCCAGCAGATATGGAGTGTGGAGTGCACATGTGTCTGGGCCCAATCCATGATTTCACAGATTTCCTCCCAGTAATCAACCTCTTCAAAAGCAATGTCCTCCACCGGTGCTCCGGTAATAATCAATCCGTCAAATCGCCGGTGTTTCACTTCATCAAAGGTCGTATAAAACTCATTCAGATGATTGGCGGAGGTGTTTAACGACACATGACTTTTCGCATTTAAGAAGGTTACATTGACCTGAAGCGGTGTGTTTGACAGACAGCGCAAAAGCTGCAACTCCGTATCCTGTTTGATGGGCATATTGTTCAAAATCAGGACTTCCAGGGGGCGGATATCCTGATGTGTTGCCCGGTATTCATCCATGACAAATATGTTTTCATTTTCCAGAATCTCCTTAGCGGGAAGATTGCTTTTCGTCTTTATCGGCATATTTTGATTCCTCGTACTTTCCTATATTTATTTCAGCGAACCGTCCATCCTATATAGAACTCGTGACATCGGCATCCGAAAGATATTTTTTCAGGAAATCATCCTCCGAGAGGATCATTACTCCAAGCTCCTTCGCCTTCTTGTTCTTTGCGGATGCGGATAGAACGTCGTTATTGATCAAACAGGTTGTTTTCCCGGTTACACTTCCGGTTACCTTTCCTCCTCGCGCTTCGATCAGCTCCTTCAAATCATTTCTGCTCGCAAAGTGATTCAAACTTCCTGTCACCACAAAACTCAAGCCTGCCAGAGCCGCACTGTTTTCATCCGTTCCGGGCACTTCCAGAGTAAGCTCCTTCATCAGTGCTTCCAGAATCCGACGATTGTCTTCCTTCTGCATAAAGTTGACAATACCGGCTGCAATAACCTCCCCGATCCCTTCTATGGCGCTCAGCGTTGCAACGTCCGCCTCCCGGATTTTCTCGAGGGAATAGTCAAAGAAACGGCACAGCACTTTGGCATTAGCCACACCGATATTCTCAATCCCAAGGCCGTAGATCAACCGGGGTAATGTGGTATTCCTCGCCTGATTGATTCCGGCAATCAGCTTCTCATAGGATTTCTCTCCGAAGCCCTCCATGCGGATGATCTGATCCTTATAGCGCTCCAGACTGAAGAGGTCCGGCAATTCACGGATCATACCGCAATCAATCAACTTCTCCAGGGTGGCTTCTGAAAGTCCGTCCACATTCAACGCATCACGGCTCACAAAGAGTGCAAAAGATTTGATCTGTTTGGCAGGACAGGCTTTATTCTCACAATACAGAGACTGCACATCGCTCACCTGATGAATCCTGGTAAGCTGTCCACACACGGGGCATACGTCAGGAATTGCAACCGTGTCACTTCCCGTCAGGTTCTCCGCAATCTGGGGAATAATCATATTCGCCTTATAGACCGTGATTTTATCTCCGATCCCCAGACGCAGTCCGCGCAGAATACTGATGTTGTGTACGGATGCACGACTGACTGTGGTCCCCTCCAGTTCCACGGGATCAAAAATGGCAACCGGGTTGATCAGTCCCGTGCGGCTGGCACTCCACTCAATCTCCCGGAGCGTGGTTTCGCGCAATTCATCTGCCCATTTGAATGCAATGGCATCACGCGGGAATTTAGCAGTTCTTCCCAGAGATTGTCCATATGTGATATCCTCATATGTCAGGACAAGGCCGTCCGAGGGTACATCGTAGTGGGCAATCTTCGCTTCAAAAGAGTCGATCGCCGAAAGAATCGTATCCTCGTTTACCTCCACATGATCCACAACCTCAAAACCCTGCTCTTTTAAGAATTCAAATTGTGCCATCCTGGAGTTGTGAAAATCCACATTTTCCGCAGACACCAATGTAAATGCATATAGTCGGACATTCCGTCCGGCCGTCACCGCATTGTTGAGCTGCCGTACGGAACCGCTGCAGAGATTGCGGGGATTCTTATACTTTTCCTCCTCGGCAAGTCCCTGATTCATCTTCTCAAAATCCGAATAGGTGATCACGGCTTCCCCTCGAAGAATCAGTTCTCCCGGAAAAGGAATGCACAGAGGAAGATTCACAAAGGTTCTTGCATTATTGGTAACCACTTCACCAATTTCACCGTTTCCCCGAGTGACTGCTTTTGCAAGTTTTCCGCCAGAATATGTCAAAACAATGGTCAGTCCATCCAATTTCCAGCTTAAAATTGCAGAATGTCCCTGCAGCCAATCCCGCAGTTCCTCTCTGCTTTTGGTCTTGCCAAGAGAGAGCATCGGACTTTGATGGTGCTCCTTCGGGAGTTCCTCCACAGCTTCAAATCCCACATTAACAGTTGGACTGTTTGATAATATAACGCCCGTTTCATTTTCCAGAGAAACCAACTCATCGTACAATTTGTCATATTCGAAATTGCTCATGATCTCTCTGTCCTCGGCATAGTATGCCTTGGAGGCTGCATTCAATCTATCCACAAGATATTTGATACGGCTCTGTTTCGATTCCTGCATCTTGTTATTCTACTCTCCCGTCTTTGCCATTGCAATCAGATTTTCCAACTCGTCTCCCGCTATTTCACGCAGTTCGCCGGGCTTCATATTTCCCAACAGGATATTCATGACACGCACCCTTTTTAAGTTTTTCACCCTGTATCCGCATACCTCACACATCCTTCGGATCTGTCTGTTGACTCCCTGGGTCAAAACTATACGAAAGGTATATTTTCCGATTTGTTCAACCCTACAGGCTCTTGTTGTCAGATTCAGTTCTTTTAAATAAATTCCTGCAGCCATTTTGGATAAAAAATCATCTGTTATTTCTTTATCCGCTTTGACCACATACTCTTTTTCATGTCTGTTGGAACCTCTCATCATCGATTCAATGAGATCTCCGTCATTGGTAAGTAGCAGCAGCCCCTCCGAGTCTTTGTCCAGACGGCCGGCATACGTGACACGCTCTGCAGTCTTCACCACATCACTGATCTTTATCCTGGCATGGCGGTCATTTTCCGTACATACCACACCGATCGGTTTATAATAAGCAAGCACCACCGTTCTCTCCCTGCCCTGCAAGAGCTTTCCGTTAACGGTGATGCTGTCCTGTTCGCAGACGCTTTGTCCAACGATCGCCGTCCGACCATTGACCTGTACACGCCCCTGCTCCAGCAGTCTGTCTGCTTCCCGTCTGGAACAGACACCGCATTGAGCCAGGAATTTATTCAGTCTTATCCACTCCATATCGTTCCAACTCTTCCACCGTTTTAATAGGAGGAACCCCTTGCCCCTCCGTCAGTCCCTTTTTTGCCATCTGATCCGCCAGTTCATTGTAAGTCACATTTGTATGAGCCGAAACTTTCGTAAATACAATGTCAATGCTCCTGCGCCAGGCGCGCATGCTCTGCGTATACTTTTGCGTGAGTTCGGTTTTACTCTTCCATTCACCGGTAACCCACTTTTCAATTCCCTGATAGTCATAACAGATTTCCACACTTTTGTAACCACTGCGCATCGCTGTCAGGACCGCATACATTGCACCCAGCATTTCTCCTGTCACGTTGTGATGCTGCAGGGATTTTTCCTCATCGCCATTACCATAAGCCGTAAAAATCCTGCCATCAGGCAGGATAAACACATTTCCGAATGAATACTTCCCAATACTTTCCTCAAAACTGCCGTCCACATAGGCAAGCAGTTGCCCCTCGGGCGGAAGTTTACAGTCCGCCATGCCATCCCCCGTAGCTGCCGCAAAGGCGGTTCCGGAAGGTCCCCGGCTTTCATCCTCCGATATTCCCAGATACAGATTGGCCTGAGCACGATCGGAAAATCCTTTGTACTCAGCACCAGGGTAGCCCTCCACCGAGTTCTTACATGCTTCCCAGGATTCAAAAACGCCCGTTATTTTTCCCTTCTTAACAGCATAAAATTTCTTTCCAGCCATACAACTCCTAGTCTCTTTTCTTGTAGAATGCAAAATCATTCTTTCCGTTTTTCTTCACCTGATACATGGCGTCATCCGCATAAGCAATCAGCTGTTCCAGATTCTCCGTATCATCCGGATACGCCGCAATACCGATACTTCCGCCCACATTATGCTTCTTACCCTCAAGCGTACAGGGTTTGCTGAAAACCTGCCTGCACTGATAAGCCGCCTTCTCCACAATCTTGGACTGCGTACTGCGCAAAATAATAATAAACTCGTCGCCTGCGAATCGATAGGGTGTCAGTATCTGACTCTGCATCTCACGAAGTCTTCCCGCTATCTGTTGAAGCGCCTGATCCCCGGCTGTATGCCCGAATGTGTCATTAATATGCTTGAAGTCATCCACATCAATCATCATCAACGTACATGGCATTTTGTCACGGATTAACTGTTCGAGATCCAGCATAAATTTGCTACGGTTGGACAACCCCGTCAGGAAGTCATGCTGCGATGCGGACTCCATAATTCCGTGGGCCTTCTCCAGTTCCTCCGTCAGCCTCCGACGGCGCAGATTATCGATAAACATCCACCCAATGACGCCGATCATAATCATGATGACGATGGATACCGGAACCAGCCCCTCTTTGTTGCGCTCAAAGAAATCCGGCTGATGGTTTAAGACAATCGTTCCTTCCGGCAGCAAACCACTATCCAGCTTAAACTGCTTCATAACCGTTTCATCCACACAATAAACAGTAGGGCTCTCCATAACAAGCTCGATACTGCCCGGATCTGTGCCGTTGATAATACTCATTGCAAACTGAGCTGCGATCCTGCCGGACTCTTCCATGGATACCACATTGCCTCCCAGGAAACCCTTTCCGGTACCGATACCATCCACCATGACAAACACAGGAACCGTTGCGATTCCGGCCACCATTTGGACAGATTCCTGATTGGAGTAACGATATCCGTCTTTATTCTCCGTCAGTACAATATAGATCAAAATTGAATCACCATTTAACTTTCTGAGCTCCTGTTTGATCTCATTCTGCGTCAATGCTGACGCATTGATCTCTGAGAATTCCATCTCGGGATATTCATCAGCCACACTGTAAAACCTTTCTCTCTCTGCCTGACCGGTGACCGAATCATCCAGAATCGCTACAACACGCTTGGCATTGGGAATCAGTGTCTTTGCAAAATCAATATTATTCTCCAGTGACAGCTTTTCAATAACACCCGTTATCAGCGGATCCTCAGAAGCTTCCCTTGCCAGTGCTTCGTCGTTTACTCCCTCAAAAATAATCGGTGTATCACCAAACATTTCACGCTGCTCCAGCACAAAATGCAATGCTGCATCGTCACCCACTATTACCACATCATACGGCTGAACCATCTCGAGACGATGTCTTAAGCCGGCGCGAAAAAGCTGCATGGATTCCTCATCTGTCACGCGCTTGGTATCCATAAATTCATAGTCAATGGTTACCTTTTCATCCATGCCCTCCAGGATCCCGTCAATCTGCATGCGGACAGTTTGCCAGGAATAGGAATAAGAGCTTATGAATAAGACCCTTGCATCCGTTCTCATCAAAACACTCGAAGTCGCCAAAGGCACCGCTTTCTCTTCAATTAGAACCGACTCGACAGGCGCATCCGAATATCTGTCGAAACGAAAAATCCCGACAGCCACCGTAAGTGCCCACATACACAGCATCGCTGCACCCGCTATCAATTTTGTTCGTCTGTTGTCTTCCATGGTTTGACCCCTTAAGAGCATGATACTATACATAGTAACTATATCACACGTGTACAACAAAATAAAGGGATTTTACAAGATTTTTCAGCTATGCTCAAATAACATCCACCAATTCTTTACATAACATCACAAGGTCATATCGTATACCTTCCCTGCTTCTCCATCCTCTGTTGCTCCATTCGTCCTGCGAAACATCATCCCCACCATATATGAGTGCTCCATAATCAAAGCCTCTGTATTGAGCAACCGCAATACATCCTGCCTGCTCCATTTCTACTATCTTTGCACCCTCTTCTTTCCTTTGTGCAATCCGATCTGCTGTCTCTCTGAAAATAGCATCTGTAGTCCAGGTTAACCCTTGTATATAGGAAACATCATTTTCCTCTAAGTACCGAACGATTTTATCTGTCACATTTTTATCGGTATATATGTATTTCGAGGGCCTTATATAATGGTAGGAAAAGCCTTCATCCCGAATCGCTCCATCCACAA
>CAMAGI010000101.1 GCA_945833775.1 uncultured Lachnospiraceae bacterium | reverse complement strand
AACAGCAATGTGCTGGTCTCGGCGGCAGCCGGGAGCGGTAAGACGGCGGTTCTTGTGGAGCGTATCGTAAATATGGTCTGTGATGAACAGAAGCCTGTGGATATTGACCGACTGCTGGTGGTTACCTTCACCAATGCTGCAGCAGCGGAAATGCGGGAGCGAATTGCCGCCGGGATTGCCGGGCGGCTTTCTCTGCACCCGGAATCGGAGCACCTTCAGAGGCAGTCAACCCTGCTGTACAATGCCCAGATTACCACTATTGACAGCTTCTGCCTCTTTCTGGTGCGCAATCATTTCCATGAGATTGGTCTGGATCCGGCGTTTCGCATTGCGGACGAGGGCGAACTGAAACTGTTGTCCCGGGATGTCTTGCAGGGGATGCTGGAGGAGCGGTTTGCGCGGGAAGAGGAAGAATTCTCGTATCTGGTGGAGGTGCTCTGCCCCAACGGGAGAGAGGAAGCGCTGGAAAAAATCATTCTCGATCTGGCAAGGCAGGCGGACAGCAACCCCTGGCCGGAGCAGTGGCTTATGGAGCGCCAGCAGGACTATGCTTGCGAGAACACGGAAAACCTTGCGGACAGTGCTGTGGGAAAGTGGCTGTTTCACTACATCGAGGGGATGCTGGCAGGCTGTTCGGACCAATACGCCCGGGCGCTGCGATGCTGCGAAGAACCGGACGGACCCTATCTGTACGGAGAGTTGATCGCGCAGGAAAAGGAACGAATCGACCGGCTGGAAATGGTACCGGATACGGAGACCTTACTTGATCGGATTCGCGGGGTGCGGGAACAGTTCGGCAGACTTCCGTCCAAAAAGGACGACAGTATCAACCCGATGAAGCGGGAGGAAGTAAAAGAAATACGGGATCAGGTGAAGAAGGTGCTGGATGATCTGCTGGAGCGCTTCTTAAGTGTGCCGGCCGGGGAAGAGGAGGGGCGCAATGCGGCGTGTCACCGGGCAATTGTGACCCTTATTGACGTGACGCTTGACTATTACCGGTGTTTTCAGGCGGCAAAGCAGGATAAAAAGGTGGTCGATTTCTCGGATCTGGAGCATTATGCGCTTCGGATTCTGACGGATCCGGCAGGGAATCCGACAGCCACGGCAAGAGAGTATCGCAAGCATTTTGTGGAAATTCTGATCGACGAGTATCAGGACAGCAATCTGGTGCAGGAATATCTGTTGGCGGCGGTTTCCGGCGAACAGGACGGTGTCTATAACCGCTTTATGGTGGGCGATGTAAAGCAGAGTATTTACAAGTTCCGCCTGGCCAGACCGGAGCTCTTTTTGGAGAAATATGAGACCTATTCTGCCGACGAGGGACCCCACAGAAGAATTGATCTTGCACGGAACTTTCGAAGCAGGGAGCAGGTTGTGGACACGGTCAATGCGGTTTTCGAGCGCATCATGAGCCGGGAAAACGGGAAACTTGTGTACGATGAGCGCGCACGCCTCTATCGGGGGGCAGACTATCCGGAGGGATCGGGATATGAGAGCGAGCTTGTGCTGTTGGATA
The DNA here is from genome assembly GCA_945833775.1 of uncultured Lachnospiraceae bacterium. Lineage (GTDB taxonomy): Bacteria > Bacillota > Clostridia > Lachnospirales > Lachnospiraceae > Acetatifactor. The sequence goes on along the minus strand of CAMAGI010000101.1, from coordinate 7,619 downwards.
AAGCTTCCAGTGAGGATTCCCGGGGGACAAAGGCTTGTGAGGCGCTGCAGGTGGCGCACAGGATTCAGGAGCTGATGCACAGTCTGAAGGTGACGGATAAGGAGACAAAGCAGCTGCGTCCGCTGCGTTACTCGGATTGCGTAATCCTGCTTCGAAGTACGAAGGACTGGGATGAAGTATTCAAGGAGGTTCTGGAAAAAGAGGGAATCCCGGCGCATATTACATCCAAGACGGGATATTTCGCGGCGCCGGAGGTGCAACAGCTCTTACAACTCTTGCGGGTGTTGGATAACCCCAGACAGGATATTGCGCTGTTCGGCGTCATGAAATCCATCTACGGCGGATTCTCCGAGGAGGAGATTGCCGCAATCCGAAGCAATCACCCTCAGGGAACACTGTACGAAGCGCTGCAAGCCTATCCTTTATCCCTTAGGGAATCTTCCGATCAAGAGAAAATGCTGGCGGACAAAACACAGACATTTGTGCAGCGTATCGAGCATTACCGGGATCTTACGGTCTATCTGCCCATCCGTGAACTGCTTGGGTATCTGGTGGAGGATGTGGACTACCTCAATTATGTGACAGCCCTTCCGGCAGGGGGCAAGAGAAGAGCCAACGTGGAGATGCTGTTTACCCGGGCATCGGATTTCGAGAAAACCAGTTATTTCGGACTCTTTCATTTTGTGCGTTACATGGAACAGCTGGAAGCGTATGAGGTGGACTACGGTGAGGCGGACACTCTGGATGAAAACGCCGATGTGGTCCGGATCATGAGCATCCACAAGAGCAAGGGCCTGGAATTCCCGGTGGTGTTTGTCAGCGGGCTGGGGAAAAAGTTTAATATGATGGATGCGAACAGTGCATTTGTGATTGATTCGGATCTGGGGATCGGCATGGACTGCATCGACCCCTTAAGACGCCTGAAAACCCGTACACGACGTAAAAATGCGATTGTGCGCAAAATGCAGGAGGATAATCGGTCGGAGGAACTTCGGATCCTCTACGTGGCACTCACCCGACCGAAGGAGAAGCTGATATTGACAGGGACTTTAAAGGATGCCGCAAAGCTGTGGGAGAGAGCCCGGGAAGGGGTGTGCGGGAGGTTATCCTACGCGCAGTTTATGCAGTCCGGCAGCTATCTGGACTTCCTTTTGCCGATTCTGGGCGACACCCCGGTGCGCGTCACGGTGTTGGATGGAGAGACGGCAAATCTGCTGGAGACCATGCTGCAGATTGATCGTGCAGAGCGTCTTGAAAAACTGTCATCGGCAGCAATCTACGCGGATCATAAGACGGCTCAGATCATAAAATCGCGATTTAACACTTCTTATTCCCATGAGCAGCTGGAGGGATTGTACACAAAGACAACGGTATCCGAACTCAAGATAGCGGCGATGGCCGAGAAGGATGAGGAGGCATTCCACACCTTTGAGGAACAGGAGATTGTACCTTACATTCCCGCCTTTCGCAGAACGGAGGAGAAAATCAGCGGAACCGTGCGTGGAAATGCCTATCACAGAGCCATGGAATTGCTGGACTTTGCCCGTATTTTTGAACCGTTTGCGACAATCTGTCCCAAAACCTATGAGGAATACACACAGATGCTGGGGCGGGCAGATGAAGGGGATGTGACACTCCGGGATCGGCTGGAGAAATTCCTTGCGGATGAGGTTGCCTCGCTGCGGCTTGCCCGGGAATATCGGGAGGCACTGAAAATCTCCAAGCTTCTGAATTTTCTGCACCATCCGCTGGCCTGGCGCATGTGGGCCGCCGGGGAGCGGGGGGAGTTGTACCGGGAACAGCCCTTTGTTCTGCAGATTCCTGCGAGGCGGCTCAATGACCGGTTTCCCTCCGATGAGAATGTTCTGATTCAGGGAATCATTGATGTATTTTTCATCGAGGATGGAGAAATTGTTCTTCTGGATTACAAAACAGATGTTATTAAAACGATGCAGGATCTACAGAATCGCTACGCGGTACAGCTGGATTATTACGGGGAAGCACTTTCCAGAATAAAAGGACTGCCGATCAAGGAAAAGAAGCTATACTCCTTTTATCTGGAGTGCGAGAGTTGACGAAAGGACGCAGGACCGTTATTATGAAGTATAGCTGTGTGAGAATGGACGCCGTACAGGGACAGTCTGTTTACACGGCATGAACGGGAAGCGGGAGATGCAAATGAATAAGGATGCGGTGTTGATTCTGGAGGGCGGAGCCATGCGAAGCGTGTTTTCCGCCGGAATCATTGATTTTTTGATGGATAAGAGTATACATATTCCGAATGTGATCGCTGTTTCTGCCGGTGCCTATGCAGGAATGAATTATGTGTCGGGACAGAGAGGAAGACTGAAGGAGGCGGTGATCGAACCGCTTCGCGATTATCGATATATGGGACTGTCAACTTTCCTGAAAAAGGGGACCTTTTTTGACATGGATTATCTTTTTGACGAGGTACCGAAAGGAAGAGCTCCCTTCGACTTTGAGCGGTTTCGAAACTCGGGAATGCGCTTTTTGACCAGTACGGTGGATCTGGAGTCCGGAGAGACGATCTATTATGAGGACTTTCAGGATGAGTCGAGTTTCTTCCGGATCTGTAAGGCGGCCAATTCCCTTCCGCTGATTGCGAAAAAGAGTGTGATTGACGGCAGAACGGTTTTGGACGGTGGCATGGCGGATGCAATTCCCATCGCCAAGGCCATTGAAGAGGGATTTCAAAAGGCGATCGTGGTCTTTACGAGGGATGCGTCGTACCGCAAGAAGGAGAAGAAGGATCTGTATAATCGTCTGATTCACTTTGTGTACCGGAAATATCCGAAGTTTCTGGAACTGGTGGATGCCAGGGCAAAGTGCTACAATGATTCCATCGAGAAGATCAGCCGGATGGAGCAGGAGGGGAAGGCCTTTGTGTTCCGCCCCACAACCGTTACGGTCACAAACAGCGAGCATAACGTGGATCGCCTGAACGAGTATTATCGGCACGGGTATGAGACGGCAAAGCTTCGCTACGAGGAACTGAAAGAATTTCTGAGAAGATAGTGTCCATAGAATTTCTGAAAGATGAGGAAAGAGAGGTTAAATCAAGATTTAACCTCTCTTTCCGTCTCTTGAAATCAGACAGTATGGGCGTTCCCGCATAAGCGGAAATTACACACGATGGGTCAGCTGTTGGCCATATTCTTTAGCTGTCGGAACATTCTGTTCACCGCAGGAATGGCGAGGATGATCAATGTGATCGCTGCCTCGGCAAAAATGTAGATGGCATTGTAGGCGAGGGAGTAGGTGAAGGGAGACCAACCGTCCCAGGCATATACGCCGAAGAAGATCCAGCCGGAGATGACGGCAAAGACAAAACGGCCCAGAACACCGGCGGCATAACCCTTCAACAGACCGAATTTCGAGTTGGTGAACAGCCCCGAAAGTCCGAGAGCACCGAAGGCGAGCAGATAATCCACAACAAGCTGCATGGGATAGAGTACATAGGGATCCAGAATCAGCTGTAAAACACCGTATGCAACACCGGTCATAAGGCCGGCTCCAAGACCGAACCAGTAACCGGGCAGGCAGATTACCAGCATGGAAAGCAGCGTGATGGATCCTCCGGTGGGGAACTCAAACACTTTAAAATTGGAGAGAATGGTTCCCAGGGCAAGGGTCATGGCACAGAAAGCAAGCTGCTTGACGGTGAGCTTTTTTTTGTCCGGCTGCCCGTTTCCCTCGGATCCGGCAGCCCTTCTGCGTGCGAGAAATACGGCTCCCGCAAGAAGTACAATCAGAATCACGGCAAGCAGAATATTGCCCAGTGTGGTGGGGACATAGGTAGTCTCGCCCCAGTCGTTGACAACTACATTGTAAAGCATAAAAAAACCTCCTTCGTTTGTGCGAGGAGGGGACATCGTTATACAAATAACACAAGTTACGTTATTTGCACTATGCTATTTGCATTGATAAGCCTCCTTACGCCGGTATTATCCGGTTCAAGTAGTGAGGGTTAGAGAATGTATTAAATCACGATTTAACACAATCTCAATCTCAGCGATGTGCTCCCCTGGCAAGTGATTTATGGAATTCGTTACTACTATAACCGCAGGTGTTGTGTCTGTCAAGCATCGATTTTGATGAAATATTTCGTCTCTTTATCCGGGAAAGGTTTTGCTTTTCTTTCGGACAATGTATAATAAAACCGAAAGATGAAAAGTGAAGAGAACAAAAATGGAAAGGAGCCGGGGTGTGAACCGGCATATCGGTATGGAAGAAAAACGATTGGTGGTGGGCATTCTGGCCCACGTGGATGCCGGCAAGACAACGCTGGCGGAGGCAATCCTGTATGTCAGCGGGAAACTGAGGACGCTGGGGAGAGTGGATCATCGGGATGCGTTTCTGGACAATTTTGCGATGGAGCGGGAGCGCGGAATCACGATCTTTTCAAAACAGGCCAGGGTGCGTTTTCATGACATGGAATTTACCCTGTTGGATACACCGGGACATGTGGATTTTGCGGCAGAGACGGAGCGCACTTTGCAGGTGCTGGATTACGCCGTTTTGGTGGTAAGTGCTGCGGACGGTGTGCAGGGACACACAAAGACCCTTTGGAAGCTGTTGGAGCGGTTTGAAATTCCAACCTTTATCTTTGTCAATAAGACCGATCAGCCGGGCGTGAACGAGGAGCGGGTTCTGGAGCAGCTGCGGGACAAACTAAGCGATGGGTGTGTGAGATTCTGTTCCCCGCCGGATCGCGGGATGCTGGAGTCGGCGGCGCTGTGTGAAGAAGCGCTGATGGAGGAATATCTGGAGAATGAGACAATCTCTGCGCAGCATCTTGCCGAGGCGGTGCTGGAACGCAAAATCATTCCCTGTTACTTTGGTGCTGCCCTGTACTTAAAGGGCGTGGAGGATCTTCTGGAGGGATTGACGCGCTATACCATGTCCCCCTTCTATGGGGAAGATTTCGGTGCGAGAGTCTATAAGATTGGTGCGGACAAGTCCGGAAAGCGGCTGACGTACCTGAAGGTGACGGGAGGCGTACTCCGCACCAAAATGCCCGTGAACAACGCTTCCAGCGCAGCCCCCGATGAAGCCTGGGAGGAAAAGGCGGATCGACTGTTTCTGTGTGACGGAGCCGGGATACTCCCGGTTGAGGAGGTCCGGGCGGGAGACGTGTGTGCGGTTGCGGGCTTCACCCGGACGTTTGCCGGGCAGGGTCTGGGGTTTGAGAGCGAGAACCGAAAAGCAGCTCTGGAACCTGTGCTCACCTATCGGGTGATTCTGCACGAGGAGGTGGATGCTCCCACAGGCCTGGCAGCAATGCGGCGTCTGGAGGAAGAGGATCCCCAGCTTCAGGTGGTGTGGAAGGAAAGTCTGGGAGAGATCCATGTGAAGGTCATGGGCGATGTCCAGATCGAGATTCTGGAAAGACTTCTGGCGGAACGGTTTGGAATTGCCGCAAAGTTTGGGGAGGGCAGTATTGTCTACAAGGAGACCCTGGCTGAGCCGGTGGAGGGTATCGGTCATTTTGAGCCGCTCAGGCATTATGCGGAGGTGCACCTGCTCCTGGAGCCCGCGGAGCCGGGAAGTGGTATTCAGGTAGCCAGTCTGTGCAGCGAGGATGTACTGGCCTTAAACTGGCAGCGCCTGATCATGACGCATCTGGAAGAGAAGACACACTGCGGTGTGCTCACCGGGTCGGAGGTCACAGATCTTCGGATTCTTTTGTTAAGCGGCAGAGCCCATGTCAAGCACACGGAGGGTGGGGATTTCCGCCAGGCCACGTACCGGGCGGTGCGACAGGGACTGCGCAGTGCACGAAATGTTCTTTTGGAACCGTTCTATTCTTACTTATTGGAGGTTCCGTCGGAATCGGTCGGAAGAGCCATGACGGACATTGCGAATATGTGTGGAAGCTTTGAAATCGTCGGGAGTGATGAAGAAAGCACGACTCTTGCGGGGAAAGTACCGGCTGCAACCATGCAGGGATATCAGAGGATTCTTGCATCCTACACGGGGGGCAGGGGCAGGCTGACCTGCAGCTTTGCAGGGTATGAACCCTGCCACAATCCCGAGGAGGTGATCGCTGCCAGAGGGTATGATGCGGACAGCGATACGGAGAATCCCGCATCATCGGTATTTTGCGCCCATGGTGCCGGTTTTGTGGTGGAGTGGGACCGCGTGCCGGAATATGCCCATCTGGAGTGCGGAAAATTCGATGTCGGGTCGAAGACGGATCAAAAGGACCTATCCTGCCCGGACGCCCCACAGGGCATCCGTGTCCCGGGTCGGGAGAGCAGTGAGCCGGGAGTCATCACGCAGGAGGAGATTGATGCGATTTTTGCCAGGACCTACGGACGTAGGAAAACGGAGGAAGAGCGCTTTCGCAGATTCCACAAAAAACCGCCCCAGCCGCAGTCGGTTACAGCCGCGGGCAATGCAGACAGACCCGCACGTATTGTGAACGCTCAGGAAGAGTACTTCCTGGTGGACGGCTACAATATCATTTTTGCCTGGGAGGAATTGCGGGAGCTTGCAGCGGTCAATATGGACAGCGCACGAGATCGTCTCATCGATATCCTGTGCAATTTCCAGGGTTATGTCGGTGCAACACTGATTTTGGTCTACGATGCCTATAAGGTGAAGGGAAATCCCGGCAGCGTGAACAAATTTCACAACATTTATGTGGTGTATACCAGGGAGGCGGAGACGGCGGATCAGTATATTGAGAAGACGGTACACGTGATCGGCAGAAAATACAAGGTCACGGTGGCCACCAGCGATGCCCTGGAGCAGATGATTATCTGGGGTGAGGGAGCCATGCGGATGTCCGCAGCCGGTCTGAAGGAAGCGGTGGAACAGGCAGGGAGCCGGATCGGGGAATTTGCCGCAGATAAAGGAAGCCTGAAGAACCGTCTGATTCTTCCCGGGGAAGTGTCTGAATAGAGTTTATAGATATTTTAGAAAAATTTAAGAAATTGACTCCGAAATATTGTAAACAACATCGAATTGTGTTAGAATGAGCGAAATAATGTGCGGATTCTGTCGTAGATTGTAGATTTTCGAAAGGTCAAATCAAATGATTCAAAAGGTATTCCCGGACGACGCCGCACATCGGAAACATGACAGGAGGATGGTAACATGAAGAAGTTTTCCGGCGGCATTCTGACACTAGCGGTTCTGCTCCTCTCTTTTCTTTTTCCCATATATGTACAGGCAGCACCCAGTCAGCCCACGCGCGTGATCAATGTGGTGTATGACGACTCGGGCAGCATGATTGAAAACTTAAAGACTCATGAGGAATGTGATACCTGGTGCAAGGCGAAATACTCCATGGAAGTATTTGCGGCAATGCTGGGTGATCTGGATACCATGAATGTCTATGTCATGAGTGATTTCGGCAAAAATGAGACGGATTCCGGTCCCCGCCTTACGCTGGACGGCAGCGACGGTGCCCAGGAGAATGTGACGAAGATCCATGAGATGGTTACCTATGCCGGAAATACCCCCTTTGAAACCGTGAAAAAGGCTTATACGGATTTGACACAGGAAACGGCGGATGAAAAGTGGCTGGTGATCCTGACCGACGGCACGTTCCAGAGAGGCGGCGATATCAACAGTTATTTTGCGGCAAAGGA
>CAMAGI010000100.1 GCA_945833775.1 uncultured Lachnospiraceae bacterium | reverse complement strand
ATGCCGGAGATACAAAAGAACAGCTTCTGCATATTCCGGCATACAGCCGAGAAGCCTATGCGCGGGGGGAAAACGATATCGGAGGCACCTACATAGAAGTCGATTTATCCGACCAGAAGCTGTACTGTTATGTGGATTATGAGTTGTCTTTGGAAACCGATATCGTGACGGGATGTATTGCGCGCAGAAACGGTACACCTGAAGGGACGTTCTATGTGTACAACAAACAGAGAAGCCGGGTATTGCGGGGACCGAATTACGCAACCTACGTGAAATACTGGATGCCTGTCAAAAATGGTGTGGGGATCCATGATGCGGACTGGCGCAGTGAATTCGGCGGAGAAATCTATAAAAAGAGCGGGTCCCACGGATGTATTAATGTGCCGAAGGAGATTATGCCGGAGATTTACGATCTGTACGAAGTAGGGACTCCGGTACTCGTGTTTTATCACGATTCCGAAAAAAATTGAAAATAATTTAACAATGCAGTTGACTAAAGTGTAAGAAAAGATTATTCTTAACCTAATGTATATATCCAATGAGGAGGAAAAACAGATGTCAAGAATCTACAATTTTTCGGCAGGCCCTGCAGTTCTGCCCGAAGAAGTACTCAAAGAAGCCGCAGAGGAGATGCTCGATTACAGAGGAACCGGTATGTCTGTTATGGAGATGAGTCACAGATCCAAGGCCTATGACACCATTATCAAAGAGGCTGAGGCAGATCTTCGTGAGTTGATGAATATTCCCGACAATTACAAGGTTCTTTTTTTACAGGGCGGTGCCAGCCAGCAGTTTGCAATGATCCCAATGAATCTGATGAAGAATGGTGTGGCGGATTACATTGTGACCGGTCAGTGGGCCAAGAAGGCATACCAGGAAGCCTGCCTCTATGGTAAGGCAAACAAGATTGCATCCTCAGAGGATCAGACGTTCTCCTATATCCCTGACTGTTCCGATCTTCCGATCAGTGAAGATGCCGACTATGTATACATTTGCGAGAATAACACTATTTACGGAACCAAGTTTAAGAAACTTCCCAACACCAAGGGAAAGCCCTTGGTTGCGGATGTTTCCAGCTGCTTCCTCTCTGAGCCCGTGGATGTCACCCAGTATGGCGTGATCTATGGTGGCGTTCAGAAGAATATCGGACCTGCCGGCGTTGTGATTGTAATCATTCGCGAGGATTTGATTACAGAGGATGTCCTGCCTGGAACACCCACCATGCTTCGCTACAAGATTCATGCGGACAACGACTCTTTGTACAATACACCTCCCGCATACGGAATTTATATCTGTGGCAAGGTGTTTAAATGGATTAAAAAGATGGGCGGCCTTCAGGCAATGAAGGAAAGAAATGAGAAGAAGGCCAAGATTCTGTATGACTTCCTGGACGAGAGCAAGCTGTTCCATGGCACTGTGCGCAAGGAGGATCGTTCCCTTATGAATGTTCCTTTCGTAACCGGCAATGAAGAACTGGATGCAAAGTTTGTAAAGGAAGCAAAAGCCGCAGGTTTTGAAAATCTGAAAGGGCACAGAAGCGTGGGTGGTATGAGAGCAAGCATCTACAATGCCATGCCGATTGAAGGCGTGGAAAAGCTTGTGGAGTTCATGAAGAAATTTGAGGAGGAGAATCTGTAATGTATAAGATCAATTGTTTGAATCCCATTGCTCAGGTGGGTCTTAAGAATCTTTCCTCTGAGTATGAGCTCACCCAAAATGTCCAGGAGGCGGACGGTATTCTGGTCAGAAGTGCCTCCATGCATGAGATGGAACTTCCCGACAGCCTTCTGGCAGTTGCAAGAGCAGGTGCAGGAACAAACAATATTCCTTTGGACAAATGCGCACAGAAGGGAATTGTGGTATTTAATACCCCCGGTGCCAATGCAAACGGTGTAAAGGAGCTTGTTATTGCCGGCATGCTGCTTGCCGCACGTGATGTCATCGGCGGCATTGACTGGGTAAAGGAAAACGCCGGGGATGAGGCAATTGCCAAGACGGCGGAGAAAGAGAAAAAGAATTTTGCTGGCACGGAACTTTCGGGCAAGAAGCTTGGCGTAATCGGTCTGGGTGCAATCGGTGTGAAGGTTGCCAATACGGCACTTCATCTCGGAATGGAAGTCTTCGGATACGACCCGTACCTTTCCGTAAACGCAGCGTGGGAGCTCTCCAGACAGGTCAAGCATGTACTCAATGTGGATGATATCTATGCAGAATGTGACTATATTACGGTTCATGTTCCTCTTCTGGATTCCACAAAGGGGATGATCGACAGAACGGCTATTTCGAAAATGAAAGACGGTGTTGTGATTCTTAATTTTGCAAGAGATCTTCTGGCCAATGAGCCCGATGTTCTTGAGGCCATTAAGAACGGCAAAGTTGCACGTTATGTGTCCGATTTTCCGAATCCGACGACTGCGGGTCAGCCGGGCTGCATTGTGATCCCTCATCTTGGCGCGAGCACCGAGGAGAGTGAGGACAATTGTGCTGTCATGGCTGTGCAGGAGATCATGGACTATCTTGCAAACGGAAATATTAAGAACAGCGTCAACTATCCTGCATGTGATATGGGTGTCTGCACGCAGGCAGGCAGAGTTGCCATTTTCCACAAAAATACTGCGAACATGATTACCAAGTTCACGGCGGAATTCGGTGCGAAGGGAATCAACATCAGTGATATGATGAATAAATCACGCGGCGATTATGCTTACACGATGTTGGATATCGAGTCCCCCGCTCCCGAGGAAGCCATCCGGAATCTGGAAGCGATCGATGGTGTGTTCCGTGTGAGAATTGTACGCTAGTCAATTTCGATCAAAGACAAAAGAAAACAGTCGTCTGAAAAATAATTTCGGGCGGCTGTTTTATTGTGATGAAATATATGGATGATGTTCACAAAATATCATATAAAATCTAGCGGAAGAGAATCGGCATTCCCTCACCCTCGTTCAAATCCTTCAACTCATCCCTTAACTTTGCTTCCGTTGCGGAGGATGCTTCGCTCTGGATATCCATGTAGAGAATAAATACATCCTCAAGACTCATTTTTCGTTCGTCGGCAATCTCCTGAAAGACAGGTCGAAGTGCCTCAAGCTGAGCAGAGACGGGGACTTTCTGGGGATCAATATCACCCAGGACCTTCTCTGCAAAATCATTGATTCTTTTTAAGAGAGCTCTATTTTCGTCAGTCATTGTATACTCCTTTTTTAACCGCCGTCACTAAGACCGTTTATTACTTGATATTTTAGCATTGTGTGCTTGTTATGTATAGTTATTTTTGATAAAATATTTATAACTTTTATGGAAAAGAAAACAAAAGAATCATACTCAGAGAAAGGCAGGCGTTAATACGTGGCAGATATTAGACCGTTTCGGGCATATCGTCCGGCAAAGGGAATGGAGGAGAGAATAGCAGCACTTCCTTATGATGTCTACAGCAGGGAGGAGGCATGTGCAGTTGTGGCGGAAAATCCGGACTCCTTTCTTGCGATCGACAGAGCGGAGACACAGTTTGACTCTACAACCGATACTTATGCTCCCGAAGTGTACGAAAAAGCAGCCGAAATGCTGCGGGAGAGAATCGAAGAGGGGAAGTTTCGACAGGAAGACACGCCCTGTTATTACCTGTATGAGCTCACCATGGAGGGACGCAGTCAAACCGGGATTGTGGCATGTGCGTCCATTGACGATTACTGTAACAATGTGATCAAAAAGCACGAGAATACCCGTGCCGATAAGGAGGCGGACCGCATACGTCATGTGGATGTCTGCAACATGCAGACGGGCCCGATCTTTCTTGCGTACCGGGAGACGATCCCTTTAAAGCAGATAAAACAAGAGGTTAAAAAGCTTGCTCCGGTCTACGACTTCGTGACGCAGGACCATGTGGGTCACCGGGTATGGGTGATTTCGAAGCCGGAACAAATCGCAGCAATCCGGGATGCCTTTGCACAGATTTATCAAATCTATATAGCGGACGGACATCACCGGTGTGCCTCTGCAGTTCGGGTAGGTCTCATGCGAAGAGAGCAGAACCCGGGTTATGAGAAAGATGCGGAATTCAATTATTTCCTCTCGGTGATTTTCCCGGATGAAGAGTTGAAAATTCTGGACTATAATCGCGTAGTCAGGGATCTGAACGGTTTAACGGAAGAGACATTTTTGGAAAAGATCCGACAATTCTTCACAGTTCGCATCGAGATCTCAAAGCAGCCGGATTCGATTCCCGTCGAGTCAAAAAAAAGTTTTGCCCCTGAAAAAAAGGGTCAATTCGGTATGTATTTGAACGGTACCTGGTACAGTCTTACCGCAAAAGAATCGATACGGAGTGAAGATGCGGTAAAGGGGCTGGATGTATCGGTGCTTCAGGATTATCTTCTGGGACCGATCCTTGGTATCCATGATCCAAAAACGGACAGGCGCATTGATTTTGTCGGCGGAATTCGCGGCCTGTCGGAATTGATGTGTCGCTGTACACCGAAGACACCCGGTGCGGAGCCGGAGATGGCGGTTGCCTTTTCCATGTATCCGACATCCATCCGGGAATTGTTTGCCGTGGCGGATGCGGGACTTCTGATGCCTCCCAAGTCCACCTGGTTTGAACCGAAGCTTCGAAGTGGGTTGTTTCTGCATTCCTTATCATAAACAAAGCGTTAACCGGCGCAGAAAAGAGGGTAAACTATGACCAATAAACTTTATAAGCTGATGAATTGGCCTCGTATTGAAGAGATTATTTATTCCGAATCCGATCATCCACAGGAACTGCTTGGACCCCACAAAGCGGGTTCACAGACTCTGCTTCAGGCATATTTCCCGGATGCGGAAGCGGTTTCGGTCAAGTGGATCAATTCCGCAACCGGCAAGGAAGAATGTCGGAAAATGGAGCTTGCGGACGATGCCGGTTATTTTGCAGTGTTGATTGCAGAGAAAAGCATGCCCGCATATTTCTATGAGGTGAAGGAGAAGGACGGCTCCATCCGTCGGACGGAGGATGCGTATCGCTTTGATCCCGTTATCACGAAGCAGGACACGGATAAGTTTGCAAATGGTATTCATTATACAATCTACGAAAAACTGGGTGCGCATCCCATGACATTGGATGGCGTGGATGGGACACTTTTCGCTGTATGGGCCCCCAACGCAATGCGTATCAGCGTGGTCGGTGATTTTAATAACTGGGACGGACGTGTTCATCAGATGCGAAGACTCTGGGATTCCGGAATCTTTGAATTGTTTGTGCCCGGTGCGAGAAAGGGCCAAAACTATAAATTCGAGTTAAAACTGAAGGGTGGCTTAACCTATCTGAAGGCAGATCCCTACGGAAATGCCGCGCAGCTTCGCCCGGATACCGCTTCCGTGATCGCCGACCTGCGCGATTTTGAATGGGAGGATGATGAATTCATTGCAAATCGCGTATCGTTCCAGATGGGCAATGTTCCTACCAGCATCTATGAACTGTATCTGGGATCCTTTGCCGAAGCTGCAGAGGGAGAAACCTATGCAAATTATCGAGAGTTGGCGCCCTTGTTGATCGATTATGTGAAAGAAATGGGGTACACCCATGTGGAACTGATGCCGGTTATGGAGCATCCCTTTGACGGCTCCTGGGGCTATCAGGTGATCGGCTATTATGCGCCTACGGCCCGTTACGGTAGTCCGGAAGATTTTATGTTTTTTATCAATGAATTGCACAAGGCCGGTATCGGAGTCATTCTGGATTGGGTTCCCGCCCACTTCCCCAGGGATACACAGGGACTTTCTAATTTTGATGGAACCTGTCTGTATGAGCACAAAGATCCCAGACAGGGGAGTCATCCTCACTGGGGAACGCTGATCTATAATTACGGAAGGCCACAGGTTTCCAACTATCTGATTGCCAATGCATTGTTCTGGGTGGAGAAATACCATGCGGATGGCATTCGTATGGATGCGGTGGCAAGTATGCTGTATCTGGACTACGGCAAAAACGATGGTGAATGGATTGCCAATATCTATGGGGGGAAAGAGAATCTGGAGGCCATAGAGCTCATAAAACATTTCAATTCCATCTTGAAAAAGCGGGATCCCGGAGTGCTCTCCATCGCAGAAGAAAGCACCGCATTTCCGATGGTGACGGGAGACTTAAAGAAGGGAGGATTGGGATTTGATCTGAAATGGAATATGGGCTTTATGAACGATTATCTGGACTATATCAAGAATGATCCGTATTTCAGAAGCTATCGACACGGCGAGTTGACGTTCAGTATGATCTACGCATACAGTGAGCGATTCGTTCTCGTATTCTCCCACGATGAAGTGGTTCACGGAAAAGCTACAATGCTGGGTAAAATGCCCGGAGACAGAGCACAACAGTTTGCCAATTTGCGGCTGTCCTATGCTTATATGATGACACATCCCGGCAAGAAACTCTTGTTTATGGGACAGGATCTGGGAGAATATGATGAGTGGAATGAAGGAAGATGCGTTGAATGGTATCTGAAAAAGGAGCCGGAACATGCGGGAATTGCAGCTCTGGTGAAGGATCTCAATGCACTGTATCGAAAGGAACAGGCATTGTACGAATTGGACGACAGACCGGAGGGCTTTGAATGGCTGAACAATATCTCGGCCAATGACTGCTATCTGACCTTCCTGCGAAAGGGTGTGTCAGAGACGGACGTTCTCCTTGTTGTTGCCAATTTCTCGGGGGTGGAAAAAGAAATCCGAACCGGTGTATCTCTGCCCGGAAAATACAAGGAAATACTGAACACGGATGATGTGAAATACGGTGGAAGCGGACTTGTGAACAGAACAGTTCGAAAAGCGATTTTCCGGGAATGGGATGACAGGCCCCAATCGGTCTCCGTAAAACTTGCTCCCCTCTCAATCAGTATTCTCAGATATCAGCCATATTCGGAGGAAGAACTTAAAAAGCTGGTGGAGAAACAGGTAAAAAAGGCATTGCCGAAAAAGACCAACGGGAAGGCCGGACAGAAGCGCCTGAAGAAAAAGTAAGGAGGAATTGATTATGTCAACAAACGACATTGCTCTCTATGAAATCATGTTTCGAAAAATCGGCGAGAAGGCATTGAGCCTTGGCGGACGTATTGTCTTTGCCGTGATCACTTTTCTGATCGGCGTACAGGTGATCAAGTTGTTGCGCAAATTGTTGAAGAATGCAATGAGCAAGACCAAAGCGGATGTGGGGGTAATTCAGTTTGTGGATTCCTTTGCAAAGACGGCACTGTACGTGGTTCTCGTCTTTATGATTGCCACCTCCTTCGGAGTAGATGCGGCAAGCATTGTCGCCTTACTCGGTTCTGCCGGCGTCGCCATCGGTCTTGCGGTTCAGGGCAGTCTGTCCAATTTGGCCGGCGGTGTTTTAATTCTGATTTTAAAACCGTTTAAAGTCGGAGACTACATTATCGACGGATCCGGAAGAGAGGGTGTCGTAACCGAAATTCAGATTTTCTACACCAGGCTCACCACACCCGATAATCGGGTTATTATTCTGCCCAATGGAAATTTGGCCAACAATAGTATTGTAAATGTCACCTGTTCGAACTGCAGAAGAATCGATATTCCGATAAGCATTGCTTATGATGCCGATATCAGACAGGCAAAGGAAGTCCTTGAAAAGGTGCTGGAGGAGGATCCCTGTGTGATGAAAGACAGAGAAAAGCTGGTATTTGTGGAGAAACTGGCCGATTCTTCCGTGATCCTCTGTGTGCGGTGCTGGTTTGACAATGCGGATTACTGGGAGGGCAAATGGCGTCTTACGGAAGCCTGCAAATACGCATTGGACAGAGCGCAGATCGCCATTCCTTTTCCTCAGATGGATGTGCATATGAAATAACTCCTGCGAAAAAACAGTTGAATTTTATCGAACGGGGTGCTATATTATCATTTGTTACTGAATAGTGGGATTATTTTAGCAAAAATCCCAAAATATAACAGGAGGAAAAAGTTATGAAAAAGTTTTTTGCAATGGCTCTGGCTTCCGTAATGGCTCTTTCCATGGTTGCCTGCGGCAATTCGAACAGCGGGTCCGCAAACAGCGAAGCCGGTCTTAAGATTGCCATCGTATCCAGTCCTTCCGGTGTCGACGACGGTTCCTTCAATCAGGATATCTACAATGGTGTTCTGAAGTTCATCGATGAGAATCCCGGCGCAACCGTAACCCCCATCCGTGAGGAGTCCGGAGACAGCGCGGCTGCAGTAGCAGCAGTTGCGGACGTAGTTGCAGAGTATGATGTTATTGTATGTAACGGATTCCAGTTCTCCGGTGTCGGGGATGTAGCCAAGGACAATCCGAATACCAAGTTCATTCTGATTGATGCATGGCCTGCAGTAGAGGGAACCGAGCTTGCTGCAGATGCACCTCTTTCCAACATCTATGCAGCGTACTATGCTGAGCAGGAGAGCGGTTTCTATGCAGGTATGGCTGCTGCCCTCAGCACCACCAGCGGCAAGGTTGCTGTGGTTAACGGTATCGCATATCCTTCCAATGTCAATTATCAGTATGGATTTGAATGCGGTGTTAAGTATGCAAACGAAACCGAAGGCTTGAATGTCGAAGTTGTTGAACTTGCATCCTATGCAGGAACCGATGTCACCGGCGCAAATGTAGGTGGTAACTATGTGGGCAACTTCAACGATGAGGCAACCGGTAAAGTTCTCGGTAACGCGTTGATTGCAGAGGGCGTTGATATCATCTTCGTTGCAGCAGGAAACTCCGGAAACGGTGTGTTCACCGCAGTGAAGGAAGCAGATGGTGTAATGGTTATCGGATGTGACGTTGATCAGTATGACGATGGCGTGAACGGTGACAAGAACATTGTACTTACCAGCGGTCTTAAGCTGATGCATGACACCGTTTACAATGCACTGAACACAGTTAAGGACGGAAGCTATGCCGGCGCCAATGTAACGCTGAATGCATCCACCGGATCGACCGGATATGTAAGCGCTGCTGAAAGATGCCAGCTCAGTGCGGATGCAATCGCTAAGATTGATGCCGCTGAAGCAAAGCTTAAGGCAGGAGAGATTGTTCCCGCCGCAAACTTCAACGGAATTACCCCCGAGACCTTCGAGGTAAAATAAAAATCGTTTGTTTCGATGCAAAAAGGAGATACCGCAAAGTCGGCATCTCCTTTTTTAGGTTTGCAAGGCAACGTGCTTTACTGCCGCATTTTCTATGGATTGCGCGTTGCGGAGA
>CAMAGI010000099.1 GCA_945833775.1 uncultured Lachnospiraceae bacterium | reverse complement strand
TTTGCGGGAATGGATTTGGCAAGGATCACCCCGGTGCGTTTATCCCGGTCGCCGCCAATGGCGGAGGGAATCAGCCGGATGTCCGGTTCTCCCAGACCGACTCTCCGGGCAGCCTCCCAGGAAAGGAAGGCACTGTTCACGTCAATATGAAAGATCAGCCGGTTCATTTTCCCACCCCCTTTTTCATCAGTATAGCATGGAATTGCGGATTCATCAAGGGAAGTGGATGCTTTCGCTTTTGGGTGAAACAATCCAATAATGGATTCGGAATCCGCGGAATTCTTGTCAGGAAGGGAATATTTTCAGGGAAAAGGTTGCCAGATGAATTCGGTTGTGCTATACTGACCCGGCTGCCGCGTGAAAGTGCGGCTCCGGAATCCAATAAATACGAGGTATGTATATTATGACCAAACAGGAACTGATCAAGAAAATTGCTGATGACGCAGAGGTGACTCAGAAGCAGGCCGCCGCTATGCTGGACAGCTTCATGAGTGCTGTTACCGACGCTGTTGCCGCAGGGGATAAGATCCAGCTGACCGGCTTTGGCACATTCGAGTGCAAGACCCGCAATGCCAGAACCGGTTTCAACCCCATCACCAAGGCTCCCGTAGAGATCCCCGAGACCAAGGTGCCCTCCTTCAAGGCCGGCAAGGCTTTCAAGGACGCTGTGGCGAAGTAATTTCCGAATATTGAAAAAACACTGCTGCCTTACTTCTTCTGAAGTACAGGCACCGGTGTTCTTTTTCATTCACTAATAAAAAGGTTGATTTATGGCAGCTGATGTGTATGATAAAATCAGGAGGATGATATTATGCAAATCGATGCCAACACGATTATTTCTGTTACAGAAGCTAATCAGAATTTCTCCAAAGTAACGCGGATTGCTGAGGAATACGGTCAAGCTGTGATATTCAAGAATAACCGCCCCCGATATATGCTGATCGATCTCGAGAATTCTCCTGTTTTGGACATGACGGATGATGAGAAGATCGATGTGGTTGCTGCAAGAATCTTGAAACGGTTCAAACCCGCCTTTGAGGAACTTGCCAAATGATCAAGTTATCAAAGGAGAGGGAATGTGCTGAAAAAACAAGTTATCAAATAAATTTTCGAAGGCAAGTATGGAAGAGAATAAGAAGTCCGCAGCCATCCAAATGGACAGCTGCGGATTTTTCACTACTGAGCCAGGAAATCATCTACAGGTATAGCCATAACTTCTTTCCTTGGATACAGTGAAAGGGTTTCTTCATAATCCTCTTGGCTGATGGGATCCCATGTGACATTCCCGGTTTCATCCATTTTATAGGTACGCCAGGGGGTGTCCTCCTCGCCGAAATGATGGACTACGGTGATAATCGCTTTTGCGTTGGAACCGTCATATTGGTAATAACTGTGCGCTTCCATCTCATCGTTTTTCTTGTAAATTTCAATGATACCATTCTCACAGATGCAGAGTGTTCTGCCTGTACCATCATCCCAAAGGCCGGGAATGGAAATGACCCCATTTTCACTCATCATGTACGCGCCTGAGAATTCGATTCCACTGCCCAACAGCATTTCGTCGGTACCATTGCCGTCTATATCAATAAATGCGCAATTGATGCCTTCTGACGATCCCCACCAGGTTTCGATTTTGCTGCGAATCGCACCTTCATAAGTGCTATTCTTCTCAATGTAGGTTTTCCGTTCTTCTTCCAGCCGTTTGGCGGTGGCATCGAGTCGTGCCTGTGCCGCTGTTTCGTCCACAGGACCGGGTGTAACCAGAAAATCAATAGCATTTGCCGCGGCTTCCAATGCTTCTCTGGTGGGGAAGGGGTCATCCTCCGCTTGGGAAGCAGAAGCGGTGCCGATGAATACGGTCAGGAAAGCATCCTCCCGATCCGCAATCATGATCCCCTGAATATCGCTTCTTGCCATGAGTACATCCACACCTTGATTGGTGGTGTAATGCCATTGCTCGTAATTCTCAATGGGACCCATTTGACCATAAACACCGTCAAAGGCAGTCTTTTTCACATAGCGCATCCGAAACTCCATGGGATCACTCCATATGGCGTTTTCGTCCGTGAATTGCAGGGTAAAGGCAATATCAAAAGTGCCGTCGCCAAAGTAATAGGCCTGATTTGTAAGATAAGTAACCTCAATTCCGGTATCCGGCAGTACAAGCCCATCAATCCCCAGCGCATTCAGGGCAATGTCAACGGATTCCTCCATCCATGGGATCCCGAGGGGGTGCAATCCGTATTTCTCGCAGATTTCATCTACCTTTGCAATTTCCTCCGGGAAGAAACAGCCATAGCTCAAATAATCCAATCGGTCCTCCATAGGAATTTCTGCTTCATCTTCGGGAAGAACATAGGACTGGCGGAATTCATACCACTCTTTGGTTGCTTGGTAGTTCGGTGAACCTACATAACCCTGAAGGGAAATGACAGTGCGCTCCTCCGCAGGAATCTCCGTATTTGCAGGCGTGTAGGTATATTTGTCCATCGCCATATCTTGAATCCGAAGAATGTACATCACCGTACATCCCGCCAGAAGAAGCATTGCGGCAATGATCGCCGCGATCAGAATAGGCCTGCGGAGGGGCCTGCGGGTAACGGCAGGGGCGATGGTTTCCATTTCCGCCTTTTCGTAATACTTCTGACTGATGTCACCAAGTCCGATAAACAAATCCTTTCCGTTCATAGATAGATGCCCTCCTTTTCCAGATGCTTTCTCAGCTTGCTTCGGGTGCGGTGAAGCTGGGTGTATACCTTGCTTTCCTTTATGTTATACCGCTGGGCGATTTCCGAAACGGTGTCCATGTAAAGATACCGCCGGAGGAAAATGAGCTGGCTCTCCTGAGTGAGTGTCTCAAGAAAGCGTTCCATCGCACGGCGAATCTCTTTGCCCTCCATGACATCCGCTTGCCTTGCGTCCGGGATGCACTGCTCCATTTCCTGGGTCAGCTCGACAACGTTGGCATTCCGCTTGGCAGCCAGCTTCCAGTCCAGCTTGTTCAGGCTCAGGTGACGGCAGATGGAGGCGAGAAATCCATAGAAGTATGTAGGCTTCTGAGGAGGTATGGTCTCCCAGGTTTGCAGGTAGGTATCATTGACAGTTTCTTCGGAATCTTCCCGATTGCTCAGGACCTTGTTTGCCAGAACATAGAGTTTTCTCCCATAGGCACGGTCCGTCTCCTGAATGGCCTGCTCATTTCTGGCCAAATACAATTCCACGATCTTTGAATCATCCATTTTGTCACGTCCTTTCTTTTTATCCTTCACCCTAATAGTAAGTTTTTGGAGGATATTTCTTACACAGGACAAATCTTTTTTTCAAAAAAGCCTGCTCTAAAATTTGAACAGAACCAGTAAAAACGCACAATAGACAAAAAGCACCCTGATGTAGGATAATAACTGCATCAGGGGGTGTTGTCAAGACGAAAAGTGCCGTGACGAGGAATGTATTCTGCATTTTCCCTCCAAACGCAGAAAGAACCAGCTTCCAGGAGGAAACTGGTTCTTTCTGCATATCCAGCTTACAAATTACAGCAATTAAAGGTGATCTCGAATATACCCCATGTAATATTCCAGTGTCAGAATATCGGGAATGCTGCGGACCTTGGACAGAGGATCCACTTGTTCAATGAGCGCATAGGCGGCCCGGTAACCACAATAGAATGCTTCAAATGCGGCATTATAGATTCGATCTTCCCAAGCGCAGCCGAAGGAGACAATGTATTCCTGGTTGTCTTCGCAAAGGGATTCCGTCAGCTCCTGCTCGTATTTCTGTGCCTTTTGGCTTCGCAGATAGCAGTCGTGATGCCGCTGCATTTTGGGCTGCATCAGCAGATCCTCGCATACCAGAGCACCAAAACCACCGTCAGCTTCGCGGCAATTGGTGAAATACTGCCGGAACCCGGCGTAGACGCCGCAAAGAAAACCATACCTGGCAGCATACGCACGGTTTTGCACGTACAGTTCCTCAGCTTCATGGAGCAAATTCATCTGTTCCTCGGTCAACAGATCGGGAAGAATTTGCATGGCCTCGATGTAATCTTTTTCCGCCAGATTTTCTGAGGAAGAAGGATGAAGTTCCCCACTGTAGAAGCCAAAGATTGTATTGATGAAATTCTCATCCATTGCGCGGGAACCCATTTGAGTGATCAGTTCTTTTACTTTCATTATATGTCCTCCTTAGCATTGTTCTGATATTTGTATATCAGACTGGTACTATAGTATCAAATTGGTGCTAAAGAATATGTCGAAGTCCGTCGAGCACATAAAAGAAAGCAGCCACAAAATCAGTGGCTGCCTGAAATCAGATTTTCTTTTGAATAATGGGGATCATGCTTCGCGTCAGTTCAATCAGTGTTTTTTCCTGCTCATCGGTCAGATTGTAGTCCTCAGCACAGTTATGAATGACGGTTTCGGAGGCTGTTGGAATCCGTCCGGTAAGATAATCCAGAGAGACATCCAGCACCTCAGCTATGTTGTACAGCGTCTGCAGACTGGGCTTTCTGGAACCACATTCGATATGTCCAATGGATTCTACAGCAAAGTCAACCTTTTCTGCCAGTTCCTCAGCGCTCATGTATCTCATCTTTCGAGCAGCGCGAATTCTCTGTCCCATTATGCCTGCGTTCAGACTCATTTGGTACACTCCTATCATACTGATATTACATGATTAGTATAAGAATAAAAATGTATCAAATGAATGAGCAGTGTGGTAATACCGTATCAGACTGGTTCTGTTCATAAAAAGAAATGAGCAGACTGATACAGAAATATCTGTTCCGTAATATGTCCTGTTTTAGTCGTGTCATTCGTTATTATAGATGAAGAATGGCAGGCCGAACCTTAACTTTTTATAAAGATTCGTATCCCTATGTTGAGATAAAGCGGTACCCATGCTAAAATCTGATTATGGAAGAAAATGGTTTACTGAAAGAAAGGTGTTTTTTTATGATGCGAAAGCTGAACTCAATTCTGGTTTGCCTTGTCCTTCTGTTATTCCTTCCGGTAACGGCCAGCGCGGACATGGGGCCGAAGCCTTCCGTACAGATTACCTTTACCGGCATTCAGGGGCAGACATATTACGGAACTCTTTTGTCCCAGAGGAGTAGCACCGGCCCTGCTTCCGCATGGGACGGCAGGGAAGAATACCCGGATTGGAAGCGGGATGGGGAAGAGGACATCTGGCAGAAGTTTATCAATTATCAGGATGCAGATGGGTATTTCTTCCTACAGGAGTGGTGGAACTGCTCAGAAACCAATCAGCTGAACTGGACTTACTATCCACCAAGCCCGTTTAAGATCCTGCTGTATTTCCCGGAAACGGATTCCTTCTACGTCAGTCCCATTTATGAGCGCTACGCCTTTGACAGCTACTATACAGTAGATCTATCCGACTACGCCGCGGACGGTATATCTGCCCGGGAAAGCTATGATTACACATGGGAACTGATCTCCCTTGGCGCCAGAATCCTTTTGACGATCTTGCTGGAGCTTTTGATCGCGCTTCTATTTGGCTATCGGGAGAAAAAAGTTTTTGGTTTCCTTGCAATCGTCAATGTCAGTACCCAGGTCCTTTTGAATGTGGCGCTGAATCTAATCAACTATCATTCCGGCACCATGGGCTTTATCCTGGCGTACATAGGGCTGGAAATTCTGGTTTTCATCGTTGAGGCTATTTGCTATCGCATTGCGATTCCAAAACTCAGCGTTAAGCCACAGAGTGCCAGGAAAGCGGTATGGTATGCCTTTGCAGCAAATACCCAATCCTTCGTTGTTGGCTTTTGGCTTGCACGATGGATCCCAGGGATTTTCTAGGAAAAAGAGATATTTTTACACGGCCATTGAAGGAGTGAGACAAATGAGCAGCTACATACTGATTGACAATTTTATGGATCAGAAAAACTGGTGGAATGAGCTGGTTACGGCGTGTGCTGTGATTGGTGAACCGTTTGAGATCCATTGCTGGTCAGATGAGCAGATAGAAATTTCACTTGCTTTGGAATATGGCCATAAACTCGCCACCACATGGCAGGATGGAACCGTTATCAGGGGAATTATTACGAAAGACTTTATTCGTTTCCTGACGAAAATGCCAAAGCCTCAGGACACCCTTCTATACAACAAAATGATACCATTCTTTACGATTACGTTTGGATCCCATTTGCACAGTGAGCATTACGGTACGGAAATCATTATAACCAAGGCCGCAAAAGGGAAAGAATCCATCGTGGAACGTGTGCTGAAAGAAGTCGCTCCTCACGCAATCGTGCATCGTAATATTGTGTAGAGGTATTTGTTTATGCCGCATTGGGGACGAAAATAATCATCTTTTCAGGCTGGAGAATAAGGATTAGGAGGCGGTTTTATGATTTGTCCATACTGTAGCAATGAAATGCGAAAAGGCTATATACAATGTAGAGATGGCGTTTCCTGGACACCGAAAAAGCAGTGGGTTTCGGCTTTGTCATCATTTGCTAAAGATGCAGTGGCGTTGGGCACTGATGATAAACTAATGCCAAATGGTACGGCAATTGCTTATAATTGTGAAAACTGCAAAAGAGTCATAATCCCTTATGGAGGGGAAAACTAATAATTCCAGTTTAATGAACCTTCTAATACAGATTTACCCATGGAGGTAGCCAATATGAGTAAGTATTGGAAAGAAATTGCAATCCTGATTGTACAATTGCTGATGTTTTATGTGTTTCCTATGACAGCAGGACCGACTGATTCGATGGGAATGGTTTTTCTGATTATTGTCGTTACCTTTATCCTGGCAATCATTATGGGAAGTGTATCAAAGAAAAAGGCCAGGTTTTTTATTTCCGCTTGTAGTCGCGGTTCTTTTCATTCCTTCCGTATATATCTATTATAATGAATCTGCACTCATACACGCTGTTTGGTACTTCGTCATTTCACTTACGGGATTATCAGTAGGTGTTTTGACGCAACGTTTATTCAGTAGAAAATGAAATGGATCCTGTTTTGAAAAGGAGTGTAAGTGTATGAGGAAATTACCCGCAATTATATTATCACTGACCTTCCTGTTGGCTTTGGTTGGTTGCGGTAAAGCAGCGAATAATGCCGAACCCAAAAGTTCTAAGTCTTTGTATGCAAAAGGATTGGAAATAGTTCAGGTCATGTCCGAAATGACCCAGAACGAAGAATATGTGGACATCTACACCGGAAGCAGTGAAATCAAGACGATTATCCAGAATATCGGCATCGGTGATTATTCTTCTCCGAAAGCTGTGTATTCTATTTCTGTCACGGATGAGAATTGGGCCGCAATGGAAGAATTAAATGGACTGGATAGTGCTTCTAAGGAATTGAAAACCTTTCTGACACAAAGAGTCTTCGGCTCCCTTATGACGCAAATCAATGGTAGGAGTGGTGTAGAAAACTTAGCGGCAGCCAGCGTCTGCACCGTCAGCAATACTTTTGTAGATAAAAATGCTACAGATGATGTAATTTATCTTTATACATACGAAAACGCAATTCCTGTTGCGGTAACATTTGTGATTGGCGAAAATCAGGCTGTGTCTCCAAGCGGTGTGTTCGTAATGTACGATGAATTTTCATGTGGCTCTGTCGAAGAAATTGAATCTTTCTTCAGCAATATTACTGTTGATGTTAAGGAAATTCTGCCAGAAAAATAAGCAATGACACGCAGAATGTGAAGTGTTTGACTCGAACAAATATCTGGTTTACCGGAGCGGCACAATATTTGCTGTTGAATCACTTTTATTCGAAATGGAGGTTTTGCAATGACTGCGAAGAAGAAAAAGTTGATAACCGTTCTTTCTGTTGTTGCGGCCTTGCTGATAGCCTTGATTGTCTGGATCGTCTGGGGAAACACGGCACTGGAACGGAATACATACACGATCATCAGCGAGAAATTGCCAGAAGCATTTGCGGGCTACCGTATAGCCCATGTTTCCGACCTCCACAATGCCGAGATGGGAGATGAAAGCGAAAAGCTCCTCGCGGTGCTCCGGGATGCTGAACCGGATATGATTGTCATCACCGGAGACTTGATTGACTCCCGCAATACGGATATTTCGGTCGCCCTAGCCTTTGCAGGGGAAGCCGTACAGATTGCTCCTTGTTACTATGTCACCGGCAACCATGAAGCACGCGTGTCTGAGTATAGCGAACTGAAAGCAGGCCTGGAAACTGCCGGAGTCGTTGTGCTGGAGAATATGAAGGCAAAAATCGAACGTTCCGGGTATACCATCACGCTCTTGGGGGTGGACGATCCCAGCTTTCATACGGATTATTTCTTCGGCGCGGATGCCGCAGTGATCGGAACTGAGCTGGAGGAGCTTGCCACGGAAAAAGACGGATTTACAGTCCTCCTTTCCCACCGCCCGGAACTGTTCGATACCTATGCAGAAAGCGATGTTGACCTGGTTCTCACTGGACATGCGCACGGTGGGCAGTTTCGGCTTCCCTTTGTGGGTGGTCTGGTAGCGCCCAATCAGGGATTTTTCCCGGAGTATGACGCAGGCCTATATACAAGTGAAAACACAAATATGATCGTCAGCCGGGGCATTGGGAACAGCATTATTCCGTTTCGTTTCAACAACCGACCGGAAGTGATTTTGATAGAGTTACAAACCAAATGAAGGAAGTGCCGCACAATCATGATAAAACAAGATCTTCTCGGTTCTATGGCCGAAATCGACCTGGAAGCTACAAAAGAATGGTACAGCAGAGGAAACGAATGGGCCTGCGAGTGCGGTCATTGCCGTAATTTCCTTGAACTGGCAAGAAACATACAGTTCCCTCAGCAGGTCACAAAACTGTTGGAGAGCTTTGGTATTCGTCCGGAGCAAGCTACCTATGTCTGCCAACTTTACGATGATGCTGAAGGACAGCATTACCAATTCAGCTATCGCATAGCGGGTAATTTGGTCAAGGAAACAAAGGCAGATGCTGCGTTTTATACTGAGTATATCGGGCACTGTTGCCATGAGACATACCCCTACGGTGCGCCCGATTTTCCAGAACCGCATTTTGATATAGAGTTTTTCCTGACCCTGCCCTGGATGTTGGATGAATCTGATAAATAGGAGACTTACCCATGAACACTTACAAAGCATATAAAAACGGAGAAATTGATTTGTCTGCTTTCGGCCTTGATCGTTGCGGCAATGACTATACATACTTTTGCACCCCGGTGGGCGCAGA
>CAMAGI010000098.1 GCA_945833775.1 uncultured Lachnospiraceae bacterium | reverse complement strand
AGCAGTTTCCTATCCTCCTCATCCCGGTAATTCTGACTGTTCGCATCGCAGATTAAAACGGCATCAAACTCCAAGCCTTTGGACAAATAAACGGGCAGGGAGAGCACACCGGTTAACGTTTCCTCCGTATAATCCAAAATCAGCTTAGGTCTAAGCTCCTGATCGGAAGGACGGGCGGATCGATCCATCTCCTGTTGAAGCAGTTTCTGCAACTGTTTCGCATTTCGGGCAGACTTGCTGATCAGGCAGATGGAATCGTACCCGCTTTCCTTGCAACTTCTGATTTCCCCCAGGATATTTGCGGCCAATTCCGCTGCGTCTTTCGAGGTAACAAACCGCGGGCAATCGCCGCTGCGATTGAAGCTTTCAAGCTCCGGCGTCCGGTTTAAAAAACGCAGACTGGCCTTCAGGATCTCATTCGTACAGCGGAAGCTCTTGGTGAGTGTAACCAAAGAGGCTTTCTTTTTCTGTAGTCTCTCCCGCACCCGATCATAAAAGCGCATGTCCTCATGCTTGATCAAGGTCTGGTTGATATCCCCTAAAACCGTATATTTCGCATTGGGAAAGAGAAGACGTATGATCTCAAATTGGATTGGGTAATAATCCTGAGCCTCGTCGATTACGACATGTTTGATATGCCTCTGCATACCTTTCTCCCGAAGTTTCAGGGTAAGATAGGTCAGTACCATGGCATCGTCGTAAGGGATGCAACCATATTCCAGATGAGCAATGGTCTCTTTCAAAATGGCATCCAGGGTTTCGCAACTGTCCACTTCCGAAAGAAGCTCCTCGTAGTGGCTTTCCGTAGTGAGAAATCCCTGATAGAGCCGGAAGACATCTACTGTGAGGAATTCCTGCAGTTGCAAAGAAAGCGTTACGATTTCCTCGGCAGGTACATGCTTCCTGCTTGTTCCGAACGCAAGCTCCAGAACATATTCCTGCAGCATCTTCAGTCGGTTACCCAGCGGAATATGGGGACGTTTCATCAGCCATTCCTTCATCTGCTTTTTGGTAATGATGCATTTCCCATGGTAAAAAACATCCCGGTATGGAATACCGTATTCCGGAAGATTCTCTACATAAAAATTCAACAGCTCCAGAAAATGCTCGGAGGTTTTGAGCTTCATACTCTGCCCGGCAAGCTCATACCCCTCGCTGTTTGCCATGATCTGCTCCAGATAATCATAGTGGGGTTGAATGGTGCGATCCTTGAGAATTCCTTGCAGCAGCGTCTCAAAGACCGCGGAGGTAACATTCTCTTCTCCCAGTTCCGGGAGCACATTTCCGATATAATCCTCGAAGGTGGAGTTGGGAGATAGGATTAATATACTGTCTGCGCTGAGTCCCGCCTGTGTTCCCTGATACATCAGGTAAGCCGCTCTGTGTAAGGCGATGGAAGTCTTGCCGCTACCGGCAACCCCTTGTACCATAAGGAGATCATTCTCCATATCCCGGATAATGACATCCTGATCGCTCTGAATGGTCTCAACAATTGCTTTCATTTTCGGGGAGGTATTCCGGGACAGCAGTTGACGTAAAATCTCATCATTGATGGTCAGATCGGAATCAAAGAAGTATTCCAGCATGCTGTCCTTAATTTCGAATTGTCGTTTTAAGGCTAATTTGCCGTCAATCCTCCCACAGGGTGCATCATAGTAAGCTTCGCCCGTCATAAAGCGATAAAATACACTGGCGATCGGGGCGCGCCAGTCATATATGCAGATTTCTTTGCTCTCTCTGTCCGAAAGAGAACGTCTGCCAATATAAATCTGCTCTGTCTCCCCGTCTTCAAATTGAAAGTCTATACGCGCAAAATAGGGCTTTTTAATCAGTGTCTGCAGCATTTTGACACGTTTCCTATGCTCGTCGTGATCCGAGATCATTTTATCCACGTGGCTCATGCTCTGACTGAGCTCTACAAATGCCTCAAAATCATCCGGGCTGCTCATATCCTGAATACCTAGGGTGATATTCTCGCGCGCCTCCCTTTTTTCCTCCTGCATTTGCGTTTCCAGCACTTCAATGGACTCCCTGATTGTCTGCAGTTCCTTTTCAGCCACCGCCAAAGTGTCCCGAAGATGAAGCTCCTCCTGTTGTTGCGCCTTTTTCTTACTCTCCAATGAATGTTCTCCCCCTGATCGTTTTCTGCCTGCTTTCCTAGACTTTCCTTCGTTGTGTGTTGTCTTCCATCAGAATATCACATAGGGGGCAGCAGAAACAGACTTGAGAAATGATCCGTATTATGTTACAATTACCACATAGGCATTCTTGATCAATTTTCAACAATTTTTATCTACACTTTCGATGTTTGTCATGCCAAATGCTCCTTTCGGCTTGCCATGGGTCTATATTATAGAATACACCCATTCACTTTTGCATAAGTGAACGGGTGTATTTTCTTGAAAAACTTCCCTATAATCATACCTCCACAAGGCTTTCCCGCGACCGACAGTATTGATATACCCGGTTGGTCAGGGTCTCTCTCCCATCCATCACGGCATTGATATGCAGAATTGCCGCTTTCATGTCAGACAGACATTTGTGCCGAACCGGATGAATCACCGCCTCGTGGACGCTGGTAAATCCGATATAATAATCCCCGTCTAAAGCTTTTGCCAAGCGCTCCTTCACGCCGGGATAAAAAATAGCCAGAGCGCCGTTTGTATACTTTGTGGTTGTCAGGCGGTAGCCACAAATTCCCTCTAAAATATCCTGTGCCGAAATCGAAATCCGCCCGCAGGAACGGTTTGTCATAAATACCCCCTCCTGCTCCGGACGCAGTTTCTTCAGATCCGTATTGTAAAAGAGTCTCGGGGGCATCTTAAAGGAACTGTTGATCAGCGCATTTGTCAGAATCACCTCGTCGGACATTCCCCACCCCTGGGTCATTTCGCGATACACCTTTGCGCTGAATGGATCAACACCCGATGCGTTCAACATCTGATACAGAACCAATGCGATATCGCCCACTCTCCAGAAAATGCAATTCTCCAACTCTTCTTTGCAAAATTCATAATTCAGGGGACGCAGAATCAGACGCTCCGAAATCTCGTCATAATTCGTTTGTGCGCGCAAATCAAACCCGTTCGGCACCGCATATTCCAATTTGTAGATGATCTGCGGAAGCACTCCGGGCCACCCTTCTGTCCGATATTTTTCATACAGAACACGCACCTTCCAATGCAGCAGACGAATCTTTGTCGCCTTGTGATATACGGCACAGAGCACGTCCTCCGTCACCTCGGCTGTATCCTTACCGAAGCATTTCATATTGTACATGCGAGAAGCTCTCAAGACCCCTTCTTCCGTACATACATGGTCCTTTTGCAAAAGATAGATTTCCTTATCCGGTATATGCCGGGCAAGGACATGAAGATAAACTTCACGCTTAAACTGTTCGTAAGTCATATAGCTCTCCTATTGAATGTAATGGGAAATTTGAAGTGGATGAAAATCCATTAAGAAAAAACTGAGCAAGTAGAAAAAGACGAAATAATACCGTCAATCTGCAGGCAAAATGAAATTAGAGTATTTTATAGGAACCTAAAAAAGCACGCGCAAAGACACCCCTCCTCTGTCTTGTGATAATGTCGGAAAAATCGGTCGAAATGACCAAAGAATTAAGATAATTACTTTGACAAAATTATAAAAGGGATCGACTCTTTTGTCAATCCCTTTACATACCATCTTATACAATTCTGCGGACAGCCAGGATCTCCCGGTACGCCGCATTGCTGACTTTGATTCCGGTCTTCTCAGTGCTGGCGTGGACGATTTTGCCACCGCCTATGTAGATTGCCACATGGCCGCTGTAACAAATCAGATCACCGGGCTGTGCATCGCTGTAGCTGACACCGGTTCCGGCATTGCGCTGCTCCGACGAAGTTCTGGGGAGATTATACCCAAAGTTCTGGTAGACGCGATATGTAAAACCGGAGCAATCCGCTCCTTCGGTCAGACTGGTGCCGCCATAAACGTAAGGATTTCCGATGAACTGACACGCAAATCGGGCAACCTGCTTTCCCAGCTCACTTCCGGAGGCATTGTCTATGACAGAGGAATAATCCGATGATGCATAGGTAGCGTTGGCTGCATTGGATGCCGCCTGCTTTTGCTGTTCCTGTTTGAGCAGCTTCTGTTCCTGCTGTAGCTGCTTTTTGGCCACCGCAGCCTCCTGCTTGGCCTTGGCGATCTCAGCCTCATAGTTCGCGGATTCTGCCTTGCGCTTTGCAAGCATTGCATCCAGCTCTACCCGCTGTGCCTTAAGAGCCTCACGGTCCTGTTCCAGGTTTGCTTTATCCTGCTCCAATTGCGCCTTCTCTTCCTCCAGCCGGTTCCACAGTTCCAGCACCAGCTGTTGTGTCTTTTGGTACTCATCCAGGCGATTTCGATCATACACGTATATTTTTTCCACATAGTCCATACGATTCAGCAGATCGGACAGTCCACCGCCCAGAAGAAATAAGGTAAGATACGTGGAGTCTCCCCTCTCGTACATAACCCTCGTGTGCGTGACCATGTCATCGTATTGCTGTTCTGCCTTTTCCTTCGCGGCGTCGTACTCCGCCTCCGTGACGTCGATTTCCTCCTGCTTGAGGGAAAGCTCTGCTTCCTTTTCGGCGATCTCGTCCTCTTTCATACCGATACTGGTCATGGTATTCAAAATCTCAGCATTCAGATCGGCAATCATCTCCTCGACCAGATCCTGTTCATCCGTCAGATCATCGATGCGATCGTTGATTTCATTGATCTGGTTCTGAGTATTGTTGATCTGATTCTGAATATCCTGAATCTTATCTGCGCGCACCACAAGAGCCTGCTGTGAAAAAGCAGCAAGAATTGCCGTCACTAGAAAACCGGTTGCTATCAATCTGACTTTTTCGGCAAGTCTCTTCTTCATATCTCATCCTCTTCCGGTTCTGCACACCTGCATCCATTCTTCGAAATGCGTCTTACAGATCGCAGTTATTGACTGTTCTGGGGAACGGAATTACGTCTCGTATATTACCCATGCCGGTGAGATACATTACGCATCTCTCAAATCCCAGTCCGAAACCTGCATGGCGAACGGATCCGTAACGGCGGAGATCCAGGTAGAAATCATAGTCTTCCTTGTTCAGCCCCAGCTCCTCCATTCTCTGCTCCAGTATCTCCAGCTTATCCTCTCGCTGGCTTCCGCCGATGATTTCTCCGATGCCGGGAACCAGGCAGTCCATCGCCGCAACTGTCTTGCCGTCATCATTCAGTTTCATATAGAAAGCCTTGATCTCCTTGGGATAATCGGTCACAAATACGGGACGTTTGAATTCCTGCTCGGTCAAAAAGCGCTCATGCTCCGTCTGAAGATCGCAGCCCCAGAATACCTTGTAATCAAATTGGTCGTTGTGCTTTTCCAGAATCTCAATTGCCTGCGTGTAGGTTACATGGCCAAAGTCGGAATTAACAACATGCTCAAGGCGCTCAATCAGTCCCTTATCCACAAACTGGTTAAAGAAAGCCATCTCCTCGGGAGCATTGTCCAGCACATAACGAATGACATATTTCAGCATACTCTCTGCCAGAATCATATCATCCGTCAGATCGGCAAATGCCATCTCCGGCTCGATCATCCAAAACTCTGCCGCGTGGCGGGTCGTATTGGAATTCTCGGCACGGAAGGTCGGTCCGAAGGTATATACATTTTTAAACGCAAAAGCATAAGTTTCCACATTCAGCTGACCGCTCACGGTAAGGTTGGTGGGCTTGCCGAAAAAGTCCCGGCTGTAATCCACCTTTCCGTCCTCCGTGAGTGGAAGATTCTCAGGATCAAGCGTGGTGACACGGAACATCTCGCCGGCTCCCTCACAATCGCTCCCGGTGATTAAGGGCGTGTGTACATAGACAAATCCGCGCTCCATAAAGAAGGTGTGGATAGCATATGCAATCAGCGAGCGCACCCGGAACACCGCCTGAAAGGTATTGGTTCTGGGTCTGAGATGAGAGATGGTCCGCAGATATTCAAAGCTGTGACGTTTTTTCTGCAGCGGATAATCCGCGGAGGAAGGTCCCTCCACCAGCACCTCCTCAGCCTGCATCTCGAAAGGCTGCTTGGCCTCGGGAGTCGCCACGATCGTGCCGCGCACAATAACTGCAGCACCCACATTCATCTTGCAGAGCTCCTCAAAATTGTCCTGCGTATCGTGATACACCACCTGCAGAGGTTCAAAGAACGTGCCGTCATTGATTACCAGGAAGCCAAAGTTCTTGGAATCCCGATTATTACGAACCCAGCCGCCGACGGTGACTTCCCTGCCAATGTAATTGTCTCTCTCCCGATACAAATCACGAATGTCTGTCAAATTCATCACGTTTCCTCTTTCCGCGCTTTCTGCGCTTAATAAATTATCCCTTTTATTTTTTGAAACGGCACTGCGATACCGTTTTCTTTACTCCTCGGTTACGATGGCATTCTGCACAAGATAGTCCAGAACCCTTTCGTGCATAAAATAGTCTCTGTACTCCTCCTTGTCCGTCTCACCGATGAACTCCTCGATGGTATCCACCCCCGAATTATTGGCATACTCCAGAAGCTTGGCATCCAGTTCTTCATCGTTGATATTAAGACTTTCGCAATTGGCCACCGCCTGAAGCGCCACATCCTGTTTGGCCGCCTCGGTGCAATAATCCTCCAAAAAGGTTTCCAGATCGGTTCCGTAACTGTAATATACCAGGGTCTCCACATCCATGCCATACATGGACGCCTGAGATTCCAAAGAACTGCGGGTAATCTCCCGGTATTTTTCTACCAGTCCCTCGGGCACCTCCGAGAAGGTGCAACCGTCCATGAAATTCCGAAGCACGGTATTTTTCAGAAGATTTTCGTAATTGGCCTGCTCATTGCTGTAAAGGTAGTCGTAGATATACTGGCGAAACTCGCTCACGTTGGAAACGCCCTCAATCTCCATACTCCGGATCACTTCATCCTTCATCGCAAGGTCCAGAATATAATTCACCTTTACCGTAAAGACGACTTCCTGTCCCGCAAGTTCCGTATTGTCGTAGGTTGTGGGAAAGGTCAGATTCAGATCCACCGTCTCACCGGGCATCACGCCCACCAGCCCGTCTTCAAAGCCGGGGATAAAGCTGCCGCTTCCGATGCCGAGATTGTATCCCTGTGCAGTTCCGCCTTCAAAAGCCACACCATCCTTTTTTCCCTCGTAATCGATGTTGGCGGTATCGCCATCCTTCACCGCCCGATCCGTAATGCCGTCGGCTTCGGTCAGGTACTCCATATACACCTGATTCATCAGACTGTTCCATTCCTCATCATCGACGGATGCCGCCTCGACAGAAACGGGGATCGCCTTGTATTCGCCCAGCTTTACATACTTTTCGACCTTCATATCCTTCAGGGTATCACTTTCTCTGCCGCATCCGCAAAGCATCATCGCAAGGAGCAGAACACCTGTAATCACCACATTTACTTTCTTCATGAACTAACCATGCCTTTCCTGAATTTTCGTCCGACTCCCTCCCTTCCCCGAAGCGGAGGGGCAGACATGTACTAATCATTGTAGCACATTCTAGGCTTCATTACAACAGAGGGCTTAACAGTCGACAGCACTGTTCCTTGAACCGCAACCAGATTCCCCTTGCTGCATAGCTTTCCTTTGTAATCTGCGTGCATTCCTTCAGGTCGTTCCGGAAAATCTTCTCCATCTCAACTGCTTTGCCCACATCATAAACCACTGCATTCACCTCAAAATTCAGCGCAAAGCTGCGGATGTCCATATTGGCAGTGCCATAGCAGAACACTTCGCCGTCCACAACAACCCCTTTGCTGTGCAAAAACCCCTTATTGTACACGTAGCAATTCGCACCTGCCTGAACCATATCTCCGACATAGGAATAGGTGGCCCAGTACACGAAGGGATGATCCGGCTTACAGGGGATCATAATGTTCACTTCAATGCCGGATTCTGCCGCGATTTTCAATGCATTGAGAATTGCCTCATCCGGTATAAAATACGGTGTCTGAATACAGATACACTTTCTGGCCTTGGTGATCAGGCGCATATAATTATCGCGAATCTGTTCCGAAGTATTGTCCGGGCCGCTGGAAATAATCTGCACATCACAAAAATCCCGGGTACCCGGCATGGGATTTACCAGCAGCTTCTTATTCTGCAAAAGGTTTTCACGGGCCGCATAGTTCCAGTCCAGAATAAAGCGAAGCTCAAGGCCCAAGACACTGCTGCCGGTGATGCGAAGATGGGTATCCCTCCAGTATCCGAACTTGTCGTCCAGTCCGATGTATTCTTTGGCCACGTTAAAACCGCCCACATAAGCCACACGATTATCAATCACCACAATCTTGCGGTGATTGCGGTAGTTGATGCGCAGTTGCAGTCTTCCCAGAATGGCAGGGAAAAATTCCGCTGTCTGTATGCCCGTTTCACGAAGCTTGCGCCAATAACGCTTACTCACGGTTCGGGCTCCCATGGCGTCGTAGAGAACACGCACCTCCACACCCTGGGCTGCTTTTCTCTCCAGAACCTCCCGGATGCGATTGAATACCACGTCGTTTTTGATGATGTAATACTGGATATGGATGAAATGCTCAGCCTTTTCCAGATCCTCGATCAGGGCATCGAACTTTGCATTTCCGTCAGTAAAAATATCCACATCGTTGTCCGCCGTCAGCATGGCCCCGGAGGAATGCAGATTGTATAGAATCAGATCCCGGTATCCCTCAATATCCTCCCCGATCTCCGGTACATGCTCCGCGCTCAACAGCTGTCGTTCCTGCCTGCGGATGGCTTCGCTCATATTGTCCTCGATCTCCTTGATCCGGAACATCTTGCGCTTGTGCATATCCTGTCCCAACAACAGGTAGAAAATAAACCCCACAAAGGGAAGAAAGAAAAGCACCAACAGCCAGGCCCAGACGCTCTTCGGATTTCTACGCTCAAAAAAGACAATGATGACCGCAAAAAGCATGTTCCAGATCATCAGGTGTCGGAATGAAAATTCAGTAATCGTCCATAAAATCTCTGTAACACTCATACAACATTCTCCACTGCTTGCCGCCTTCGGCGTCGCACCACTTCTGCTCGCGTCTTATTTTCACTCGCAATCCCGCACTTCGTGCTTATTGTCTGCTCCGCAGACTGATTGCTCGTTTTCGCGGCGAAAAGCAAATGCCGCCTTCGGCGTCGCTTGCTTTTCTGCTCGCGTACATTATAGC
>CAMAGI010000097.1 GCA_945833775.1 uncultured Lachnospiraceae bacterium | reverse complement strand
TTATCGCGGCAAAAAGCAAATGCCGCCTTCGGCGTCGCGTAGCTTTCGCTCGCGTACATTATAACACGGGGGATGGGGTTTTCTCCATTGTATCTCCATTATCTTACAAAAAAAGAGGACAAAACCTTACAAGATTCTTAAAAAAGCCGGATTTTGTTCCGGGAATCTGAGGTGGAAAAGAATTTGACATGGAGACCTTGGATCCAGCAAAAGGAGGAATTGGATATCCACAAGACCGTTACATTCGGTAGCATTGAGGGCAGATACGATGTGGTGGTGCGCCCCAGGGATACCAACCGGGTGGTGCGGGAACTGCGAAAGAGATATGAACCCTTGAAATATTTCGCGCCGCTGTGCAATAAAATGAACAGATGAATCCTTTTTATGGTAAGGAACTGCGATGTTAAACTATATCTGGGCGTTTATGATTCTGATCGGTGTGGGCTACGGTGCCCTTACCGGCAATCTGGAGGCGGTGACAGGTGCGGCTCTTGACAGCGCCGGCGATGCCATTTCCCTCTGCCTTACCATGGCAGGGGTGGTGGCGCTGTGGATGGGCCTTATGGAGATTGCAAAGGAGGCGGGACTGATCCGAAAGCTGACAGAGGGGATCCGTCCTTTTTTGGATTTTATGTTTCCGCGAATTCCGAAGGCGCATCCGTCCAGAGACTATATTGCGACCAACATTATCGCCAATATTCTGGGCCTCGGCTGGGCATGTACTCCGGCAGGGCTCAAAGCCATGGAGGAACTTGGCAGACTTCAGGAGGAACGGGGGGAAGAAAGTCCGCAAAAGGACAGAGACACCGGGCGGGTGGCGAGTCGGGAGATGTGTAACTTCCTCATTCTCAACATATCTTCTCTGCAGCTGATTCCGGTAAATATGATCGCCTACCGGAGCCAGTTCGGCAGCAGCAATCCGGCCGTCATCATCGCTCCTGCAATTGTAGCCACGCTGATCAGCACAGCGGTGGCAATCCTGTTTTGCAAATTCATGGATCACCGCTCATAAATTCCTTGTAACCAGTTTCGCAAAATGGTATCATGGGAGGGAGCAAAAAGAAAAACCTCGGCGAGGCGATTTTGCAAATGCGAACGGAGTGGGAATAACATGAAGAACATAATTTTGAGCAAAGAGGATTTTCAGGATTTTCCGATCGGTGAATTTCCCTATGACCGGGATCACAGCGCCATGGGGGAATATCAGTACGTGGTGGAGGAAGGATATCACGGAAACTGGCTGGATCCGGTTTGCAATTTCACATACAACGGTACCGGACCCAGCTGGATCATCACAAACCAGGACGGAATTCATTCCATGGAGTCCCAGCGCGTGGAGCAGGGAAGGCCGCACAGAATTTTTCCAACCCTGGAGACGGGCAGTCCCTTTTGGCGGGATGTGGAGGTGTCTGTGACTCTGCGCCGACTCTCCCAGAAGGGTATGGCCGGACTTGCGGTCAGCTTAAATCACAGCATTGATACGCTGGTATTTTATCTGGACGGCAGGGACAGGGCGATCTGTGCATACCGCCACAAGGAAGAAGTGACAGTCCTGTCGGAAACAATGTTTCCGCACGATTGTGACAGCTACTATCGTCTGACGGTGGATTGCAACGGCGAGGAAGCGGTCTTTTTCATCGACGGCAAAGAGATTCTTCGGGTGAAGGACAAGCTGGTGGCCCGCGGGGGAAAAGCGGCAATCACAGCGGACTGCCCCACCCGATTCCGGGATTTTGAGGTGCGGGTGAGTGAGGAAACTGCCGAACGGATCAGAACCGCAAAAGAGGAAGCCGACAAGGAGGAGCGGGAGGAAAGAGAGCGCCATCCGGCCATTAAGCTCTGGAAAAAGATTGATCTTCGGAATTTCGGTACCAGCAGACAGGTGCGTTTCGGGCATCTCTGTGGCGGAAATGAGTGGCATGTGGTACTGGCGCAGATGCAGAAGAGAGTCAGCCGGGATGCCTACGGGTTCATCAGCTGCCTCACGGCGATCGATTTGGACGGAAATGTGCTCTGGCAGCTGGGTGAGCCCTCGGAGCAGGCGCAGACTTTGGGAAAAGTGTCTGCGGATGTGCCCCTTCAGGTCTACGATATCGACGGCGACGGCAGGGATGAAGTCATCGTGGGCTGGGATTTTGAGATTCGTATTCTGGACGGCGCTACCGGCAGAGTGAAGAAGGCGGCGAAGACACCGCTGTCCGACGATGAGGATGCCACTCTGATCGGTGTTCCCTACAATCGCTATGCGTTTGAGCGCATCAATCCGGACGGAATCCGGATCTGCAATTTCCGTGGTAAGGAGCGTCCGGCAGATCTCCTGATCAAGGACCGCTATTGCAGGGTGTATGCATTGGACGAAAACCTGGATCTTCTGTGGAAATACAAGAGTCCCACCAACACCGGTCACTGTCCCCTTCCGGTGGATGTGGACGGCGACGGCAGGGATGAGGTTCTGGTGGGATACCGGCTTTTGGACAGTGACGGGCAGCCCCTTTGGAGCTACCCGATAGGGGAGGATCACACGGATGAAATCGTTGCCGGGAAATGGATGCCCGGCGATGACAACGGGTATTTCGCCTGTGTGTCCGGTACCCAGGGATTTTTTATCGGAGATTTTTACGGCAATATCGTTGCGCGGGATTTCATCGGACATGCGCAGCGCGTATCGGTGGCAAACTACTGCCCGGAGCGGGAAGGGCTGGAAATCGCGGTCAGCAACTTCTGGGGACATCAGGGCTGCATTTTCCTGTATGACAGCCACGGTGAGCAGATCTGGGAAATGCAGAACGAGATGAACGGAAACATCCTGGCACCGGTAAACTGGGACGGCGATCAATCGGAGCTGATCCTGACCAATGCCGATGCGGTAAAGGGAGGTCTTATAAACGGCAGGGGAGTTCGCGCGGTGGCATTCCCCGACGACGGACATCCGGTGATGTGCTGCGAAGCCATGGATCTTACCGGAGATGAGCGCGATGAGCTGATTGTCTGGGATTATCATTCCATGTACATTTACACCCAGGAAGACAATCCCGGAAAGCAGAGCTACCGCCCGGTTCAGTTTCCGGCATACAATGCCTCCAATTACCGGGGAGAATATTCCTATCCCGATGCCTCCTTCCTTTTCTTCCAGGCCGACAAAGAACGGATGAAACGGGAGCGCAACAATCTTTAATGCAATAAAAAAGAATGCCTTCGCATAGGATGAAGAGAGATCCTGTGCGGAGGCTTTTTCATGCAATTTCTGATGGTGCTGTCCAATATTATCATCCCCCTCGTTCTGTTCCTGGTGGTTGTGTACGGTCTCGGAAACCGGGTGAAGGTGTACGAGGTTTTCTTAAAAGGAGCGGGGGGTGGACTGAAAATTGTGTTGGACATTGTTCCCACACTGATTGGGCTCATGGTGGCAGTCGGGGTATTGCGCGCCTCCGGTTTTTTTGACCTGCTGGGCTGCCTTCTCGGCCCTTTCACGGAGCGCCTGGGGCTTCCGGCACAGCTGATACCGTTACTGATTGTGAAGCTGTTTTCATCCTCAGCGGCGACCGGTCTGGTATTGGATATTTTCAAGACAGAGGGTCCGGATTCCTATGCCGGCATGGTCACATCCATTCTGATGAGCTGCACGGAGACCGTGTTTTACACCATGAGTGTCTATTTTCTCGCAGCCGGGGTGACGAAGACCCGGTATACGTTAATGGGAGCGCTTCTGTCTACCCTGGCAGGCACCGCCGCCAGCGTGATTCTGGCGGGAATCCTGTGCGGCTGATAAAAAAGTCTTACGGTCAGCGCACCGGGTAGAAGCCGGCGGAACAAGGCTTCACAGTGACAACTGTGTCATTTTGCACAGCGCTTTCACCGAAGCAATACACAGCCTCCGCCAGACGACCATGGAACGGAAAGGAGGCTTCCAGGCTGGAGGGATTTAGTACGACCAGAAGCTTTTCTTCACCGGAACTTCTCAAATAAGCCAGTGGATAACGATCCTTTTCGGCATACACAAATTCGATTTCACTATTGTTCATCAGGGCTTTGTGGGTCTGACGGATCTGAATCAGCTTTCGGATCTCGTGATAGAGGGAATGTCCATCTGCCATCGCAGCCAGGGCGGTGGGCCTGTCGGGTGCCTCGTCCTGGGGAATGTAGAGCATTTCCCTCGGAGCGGAACTAAATCCCGCGTTGGTCGAGTTGTCCCACTGCATGGGGGAACGGGAGCCGGTACGGTTGTATCCTCCCTCCACACTGGTCAGTCCTTCCACATAGCGCATGCCGATCTCATCGCCGTAGTAGATAAAGGGAGCGCCGGGCATGGAGAGCAGGAAAGCAAAAGCGATCTTGCGGTTCTCACCATGTATGGAGCGGGCCAGACGGTCCATGTCATGATTGCCGGAGGGTATACAGATCAGCCCCTTGCGCTCGGATTTCTCATAAGAGGCATTGTAATATTTCACAAATTCCGAGGCGTCGCCTTCTCCTGCAAAAAAAGGCTTTTCACAGCGGAATAAGTCGTTGTAATGGGAAGGCCCGAAGTGCAGGAGAAAATCCATGTGAAAACCGCCCTGCAGCGATTTGTCGGGTTCTCCCCACTCGGATACCATGGCGGCATCGGGGAACTCGCGGTCTAAAAATTCCCGGACATTCTGCCAGAGCCGGATCGTGCCTTTCCCGTCTTCGTCGAGCTTCACAAGGGAACCGGCCATGTCCACGCGGAAACCGTCACAACCCAACCCCAGCCAGAAGCGCATGACGTTCTTCATTTCCTCCAGTGTCGCTTTGGGGCCTTCATCGTCCATGGACTGCTGCCACTTTTTGGACGGGTCGGGACGATAATAGCCGTAATTGAGCGCCGGTTGATGGGAGAAAAAGTTCACGGCACAGGAACCGTTGCGGTCGGAGATGCCGCGCAGGGAACCGTATCCTGTGGGTTCTTCCCAGATGCTGTCCGTCCAGATGTAGCGGTCCGTGTAAGCGTTTCGTTCCGCCTTTGCGGATTCCTTAAACCATTTGTGTTCAACGGAAGTATGACCGGGGACAAGATCCAGAAGGATGTGCATACCACGTGCGTGTACAGCCTCAAAAAGTCGTTTCAGATCCTCGTTGGTACCATAGCGGGGGGCTGCCTTATAATAGTCGGAGACATCGTAACCCGCATCTCCGAAGGGGGATTCAAAGCAGGGATTGAGCCAGAGCGCATTGCAGCCCAGCTCCCGAATATAGTCAAGCCGGTTGATAATTCCCTGAAAATCACCGATTCCGTCGGCGTTTGAGTCCATAAAGGACTGGGGATAGATCTCATAGAAAATTGCGTTGTCGAGCCACGCGGGCTGTCTGTTCTGTGTCATAATCGGTCCTCCTGAAATGAATTATTGTATGGTCAGATCAAACCCTGCATTCGCAGGATAAACAAATACACGGTCAGCGTAACGGAGCTGAGAAAGGTGGTCGCCACCACAACACTGGAGGTGAGCGTTCCCTCGTGCCCCATGTTTTTGGCCATAATATAGCAGCTTACGGTGGTGGGGGAGCCCAGCATCACCAGAATTGCCACCAGTTTCTCAGCGGTGAAGCCCATACGAACGGCAAGCGGCAAAAACAGGGCCGGCCACACAACCAGCTTTAAGAGTGTGGCAACCATCGTGGGACACATCTGTTTTAATGCTTTCCGGCCCTCAAATCCGGCACCCAGACCGATGAGGGCTAAGGGTGTGGCAAGGGCGGCCACGTTGTTCATTGTCTTATCGATCATCGCCGGAAAGGAAATCTTCAGGGCAGATGCGACGATACCCAGGGCAATTCCGATCAGGATGGGATTGGTGGCAATGTCCCGAAGGGATTTTTTCAGGGAATCCCGATCAAAACCGCGGGCATTCGGCCCGGTAAAGGACAGAATCAGGACGGCTGCGATATTGTAAAGTGGAACGGTTCCGATAATCATGAGCGGAGCCATTCCGGAGGAACCGTAGATGTTCTGGATGAATGCAATGCCCAAAACAGCGGCGCTGGAGCGGTAGGAAGCCTGCACCAGCTCCCCCAGAAGCAGCCTGTTTCGATAGAAAATACCGGCCAGAACCCAGGTGATCACAATACAGAACAGCGTGACCAAAAAGCAGTACAGCACATATTTGGTATCCCATACACCGGAGACGTCCGAGGTCGCAATGTCCCGAAAGAGCAGAACCGGCAGGGTAATGCGGTAATTGAAGCGATTGAGCGTCTTCACAAAGGGCTCATCCATCATATGTATGGCTTTTAAAAGATATCCCAGCACCATCACCAGGAAGATGGGAATGGTCGCGTTGAGACTGAAGAGTAATTGTTCCATAAAAATCCTCATTTCTGCTCGCGTCGGTATTCACTCGCAATCTCGCACTTCGTGCTTACTGTCTGCTTCGCAGAGTGTTTGCTCGTTATCGCGGTTCGCGTACATTGTAGCACAGGGATTCCGGAAAAGCAAAGTTTGAAAGGATAATATCAATATTATCTTTTGGAATCGGCTTGACGAACGGGACCCGGAATGGGTACAATGTTTTCACTGAGAACGCAACATGGCGGGAAATGTATGGAAAACATAGTGGCAATAGCGGCGATGATTCTTGTCCCGGTACTTCTGGTGTCCGGTATCGGAATGCTTGTGTTTACAAGGCGCAGGCGCCCGGTACCGATGGATTTGATGGAGGGACATGATTTTGAATACTTCTGTGCCGACCTTCTGAAAAAGAAAGGTTTTCTTGACGTGCAGGTCACAAAGGGAAGCGGGGATTACGGGATTGATATTCTCGCGGAGAAGGATGGAGTGACCTATGCCATCCAGTGCAAGCGCTATCAGGATCCGGTGGGGATCAAAGCGGTACAGGAGGCCTATGCGGGACGGGATTATTATGACCGGATGGTGGGAGCGGTTCTCACGAACCAGTATTTTACGACCCCGGCGGTGGAGGCGGCAAAACGGCTGAAAATTCTTCTGTGGGATCGGGGCTACCTGGAAGAAATGATGGAGGAATAGATGAGCGAAGAGATCAATGCGGCACTGAATGAAGTGCTGGTGCGGCTGTTTCGGGATATCAATACGGTTGAGGAGAGAGCGGTCAAACACAGTGATTTCAAGGATATCACAGTAAATGACATGCATGTCATAGATGCGATTGACTGTTTTGAACCGAAAAATATGTCCACGGTGGCGAAGCTTTTGTCCGTTACCATGGGGACCCTTACCATCTCCGTGAACGGCCTTGTGAAAAAGGGATATGTGGAGCGTGTGCGCAGTGACAAGGATCGGCGCGTGGTACTGATCTCGCTCACGGAGAAGGGAAAGGGTGCCCACAGCTGGTTAAAGGCGTTTCACCGGGATATGATCGGGGCCGTCATCGACGGCCTTGATCTCAAGGAGGAGATTATCCTAAAACACGGGCTGGACAAGCTTTCCGCCTATTTCAGCGGGCTGCTGCAAGACATTCATTGAGCCCCGTAAAGTCGGATGGACCACAGTCCAGATAAAAGCAGTGAAAGGCATAATCGGAGTAGTCTTCACCCCAGGATGCCTGCGCTACTTTTTTCAGTTCCAGAATTTCCAGATAACCCAGATAGTATTTCGGGTAGTTGCACGGGTCTTCGGCGATATAAGCGTATATTTGTGCGGCAGACTCCGGAGAGAAACCGAAATCCTCCAGATAATTTGCTGCATCGGACAGGGATGCATTCTCATAATGAATCATCAGGTCCAGAGTGGAATACAGGCACAGCTGCAGAGAGCGGCTGTGCTTTTGTGCTTTCGTGAGCAGTGCGGCGTAGGTGTTTCCGTTTTCCTGCTGCAGCGAAGCCGCGTAATCATAGGACAGCATTTCCACATACAGTGCCCAGCCCTCCTGATAGCCGCCGTAGCACAGAAGCTGTCGGATCGGGTCGGTATCGTTTGCCTGAAATGTCTGATTGCTGTAGACGGTTTGATAGAGATGCCCGGGATACCCTTCGTGGGCAAGGGTGGTATAGAGCTCCAGCCCCTTTGGGGTGCTGTCTGTATTAATATAAATGACGTTAGTGTCAGAATCGTCCAACGGTGCGGTCAAATAAAAGGCAGGTGCACAGTATCGTTCCATGTTTTCCGATACTTTCTTCACCCGGATGGAGGGCAGTGATTTGGAGGGAAAATCCGGGAAATCCTGCTTCATCCGTGCCTGTAGGTCGGCGAGAATATCGGAAATATCATTCAGTGGGAAGTCCTGCTTTTGTGCGGCTGATTCCGTTTCTTCTGCACTTCGAAGCGATGCGATGCATTCCTTCAGGTCCGACAGTTCCCGGAGCAGATATGCGTGATACAATTCGCCGATTTCCTCCGGAGAGCGGTCAGATCCGGTACGGATGTTTAAAAGCAGGCGGTAGTAATCGTCACCGCCTTTTACGGCGGAAAGACCCGCAAGAGGGATTGTTTCGTCCTTCAGAAGAAAGAGACCGTCTGCCAGACGGCAGTAGGCGGGCAGCAGTTGTCTGGCCAGGAGACTTTCGTGCTGTGCAATGTAGGCATCGGCCTCCCTGGCGGAAATCAAATTTTCCTGTTCCAGGTGGGCAATCCGTTCCCAAAATGTGGTCTGAAGGAAATGAGTTCCTGCCGTCAGTTGTTCTTCCGTGAGAATGGTATCACATTGATCCACAACCTTTTGCAGGGAGGCGGCAGGCATGATTCTTCCCGCCCGTGCTTTTTCCTGTTCATAGAGCAGGAGGGAGTCAAGGTACGCGGGACATTGTCCGAGCAGGGAGAGGTAATCTTCCACATCCCGTCGGGAGCGGAAGGTGTATTCTGCCAGCAGGATCGGAAGCTGTGTCTGTTGCCCGGAGTGGGGGGAGAGAGGCTCCTCAAAATAGGGATAGTCCGAGAGTTTTGCCGATTGCTCCAGACTGCGGATTAAGAGCCTGCAGGTGTAGGCATTGTCACCCTTAAGACGGGCACTATCCAGAGAGCGGAGGGCGGACAACAGCTCGTTGTACTTTGCCGCGGATGCCTCCTTGTCGTCGGAGCAATAGAGGGGGAGCACCGCTTCGTACCGGTCGATCCCAAAGTCCTCGGGGTGGGCCAGAGTGTAATGCATGTTCAGAGTGTTTGCGGCCATTTCCGCAAGAAATAGTCGGTGCGTGATTGTCCGGAAACGATGGTTGTCGTTTCCCTGCGCGAAGAGAAAAAGGGTCAGTGCACTAAAAGCGATCAGTGCACAGATGCCGGCAAACATCTGTTTTGTGGTCAGGGGAGTATGTGTTTTCAAGGAAGCGTCCTCGGAAGCATGGGATATGGTTCATTTTATGTGCGTAAAACTGCGG
The DNA here is from genome assembly GCA_945833775.1 of uncultured Lachnospiraceae bacterium. Classification (GTDB taxonomy): domain Bacteria; phylum Bacillota; class Clostridia; order Lachnospirales; family Lachnospiraceae; genus Acetatifactor. The sequence continues at coordinate 69 of CAMAGI010000097.1, read as the reverse complement.
ATATACATGGGGTCAGACTGCGGATATACATTCCGCGTCTTGCTCTGACATGTTCCATATGCTATAATT
>CAMAGI010000096.1 GCA_945833775.1 uncultured Lachnospiraceae bacterium | reverse complement strand
AGAGGGCCTGGAGCAAGGCCTAGAACAAGGCCTAGAACAAGGCCTAGAACAAGGCCTAGAACAAGGCCTAGAACAAGGCTTAGAACAAGGCCGAGAAGAGGGCCGCATGGAAGCCCTGGTGGATCTTGTGTGCCGCAAACTCCGCAAGGGAAAGTCTCCGGAGACGATTGCCCGGGAGCTGGAGGAAGAACTTGAGAATATTCTGCCCATCTGCGCAGTCGCTACTTCCGACGACTCTGATTATGACACAGGACGCATCTGCGAAGCTCTGAGGTGCAGCAACAGCAATACGTGAGATCTGCGAACAGTATAAGATTGGCTCTTTAATGACATTTGGAGGAGAAACACTGCTTTATCCTGAGGTGGTATGTGCAATCCACAGGACGGTAGCAGAAATAACAACCGCCCACCTTGAATAAGTCAAAGTGAGCGGTTGTTTTATAAGCGACAGACGGGGCTCGAACCCGCGACCTCCACCTTGGCAAGGTGGCGTACTACCAACTGTACTACTGTCGCATTTCCTTACGGACAAGTGCAAGTATACTATAGGAATTTTGAAAAGTCAACCCTAAAAAAATTCTTTTTTAGGGAAGCAGAATCCGGCGCAGGAAACCGGTGAGTTTCTGCTCAATCAAATACCATATCAGATATGCCAGGGCAACAGAGACGGCGATGCAGACCGCAGTGCCAAACAGCGTATACGGCGTACAGGCGGAGAAATCAAAGACCAGGCGGTCCAAAACCATCACCGGATAATAGTGCACCAGATAGAGGGAAAAGCTCATATTTCCCAACTGTACCAGGGAGTGACGAAACGTCTGTGTGAACCGGACGGATCCGGGAGCAGAAGACCGGTGCAAGGCTTGATTGGTCATCCCCACGCCTGCCACAAAGACGGACAGCACGATCAGAGCGGCGGGTATACCCCACACAAACGGACGGCGGATGCCGGTTACGTCGATGGTGGGCTTGGTCCAAAGCAACAGGAAAAACAGGAAAAGTACGGCGACGAGACCAAATGTGCCGACCCATCGGGGCAATGGTTTTTGCCGGTTGATTTCCCAGATGCCGAAGCAGGCGTAATAGACCAGGATGCCCAGGATGAACTCCAGCATCACCGCGTTGCCATAGAAAGACAGGGGGGCGAAATTCACCGGTAAAACCTGTGCCGCACCGAAGATAAACAGGATCAGGCCGCTTACGATCACCCCCCGGTATTTGTGATTCAGGTGAAAAGCAATGAAAAACAACAGATAGAAAAACATCTCGCAGTTCACGGTCCAGCCGATCCGCATCAGAGGCTGAAGCGTGCCTCCGCCGATATCAAAGGGAATGAAGAGAAGACTTTTGATCAGGTACGCAGTATTTGCCGTGGACTGCCGGAACATGCCCGGAAACAGAAGCAGCAAGAGGAACGTTCCGATGGTCGCAAGCCAATACAGCGGAACGATGCGCAGAATGCGTTTGCACAGGAAAAACCGGGTGTTTTTCTGTGTGGTAAACATGATCATAAAACCGCTGATGCAGAAGAAAATATCGACGCCGAAGGCTCCGCAATTGAGAAAACGAATGTGTTCGAGCACCACAAAAAGCGCGGCAATTCCGCGCAGAATCTGGATGCTGTCAAATCGGTTTTCATGAAAAGGCTTCACTGGCATGGCGTTTTTCCCCTTATTCATCCCCTATCTTATCATCAATTCCGGCGTTTGAAAACCAACAATTCTTTCTTTTTCCCAAAACTTCGAAAAACCGATGCTTTTACTCTTGCACCCTATGGCGTAAACAGCTAAAATGGAGGTAGTAAGGAAAAGGATATTCGAGATGGAAAAGAAACAATATACAAATTCTGAACTGCTCAAGCGGTTTTTACCGTACTTCAAAAAGTATCGAAGGACGCTCTTTTTGGATTTATTCTGTGCCGCACTGACCACTCTGTGCGAGCTGGTACTTCCCATGATTATGCGCTATATTACCAACGAAGGACTGCGGGATCTGGCGGCGCTGTCGGTCAGAACCATCGGAGGCCTGGGACTTTTATATCTGGTACTGCGCATCATCGACTGTCTGGCATATTATTATATGGCCAACATCGGACACGTGATGGGCGTCGAGATCGAGACGGACATGAGGCGGGATGCCTACAGTCATCTGCAGAGACTCTCCGATACCTATTATAACAACACTAAGGTCGGGCAGATCATGGGACGTATCACCAATGATCTCTTTGATGTGACGGAATTCGCACATCATTGCCCGGAGGAATTTTTCATAGCGGCGATCAAGATTGTGATCTCCTTCGTCATCCTGGCACGGATCAGTTTTCCGTTGACATTGATTGTCTTTCTCTGTGTGCCGCTTATGATTGCGGTGTGCATGCCCTTAAATCTAAGACTGCGCGCTACCTTTCGCAGGCAGCGTCAACAGATCGGTGAGCTGAATGCCCACATTGAGGACAGTCTTCTCGGGCACAAGGTGGTAAAGGCATTCACCAACGAGGAGCTGGAGAATGAAAAGTTTGAGGTTGACAATCGCAGTTTTTATGAGATCAAGCGGTTGTCCTATCGTTTTATGGGACTGTTTCAGTCTGCCACACGGGCTTTTGACGGACTGATGTATCTGCTCGTGGTGGTTGCGGGCGGTATCTTCATGATCAAGGGGATCATCATACCCGGCGATCTGGTCGCCTACATTATGTATGTGTCCACCATGATTGCAACCATCCGCAGGATTATTGAGTTCGCCGAGCAGTTCCAGCGCGGGATGACCGGAATCGAGCGTTTTTTGCAGATTATGGATGCGGATATTGAGATCTTTGACGAGCCGGACGCGGTGGCACTGACCAATCCCCGGGGAGAGCTTTGTTTTGAAAATGTTTCCTTCGAGTATCCCGATGACCACAACCGTGTGTTTGCGGGCCTGAATCTTCGGGTAAATGCGGGTGAGAAGGTGGCGATTGTGGGACCCTCCGGCGGCGGAAAAACCACCCTGTGTAATCTGATTCCCAGATTTTATGATGTATCCGGCGGACGGATCACTCTGGACGGGGAGGATATCAAGCATTTTACCTTAAAGAGCCTGCGCGGCTGCATCGGTATTGTCCAGCAGGATGTGTATCTGTTCTCCGGAACCGTCTATGAGAACATCTCCTACGGAAAACCCGGTGCCACCATGGAAGAGGTGGAGGAGGCCGCCAAAAGAGCCGGCGCACATGAATTCATCACGGCACTGAAGGATGGCTACAATACCTATGTGGGGGAGCGCGGTGTGAAGCTCTCCGGAGGACAGAAGCAGCGCATCAGCATCGCTCGCGTATTTTTGAAAAATCCCCCGATCATCATTCTGGATGAGGCGACGGCGGCGCTGGACAATGAGAGCGAGTACGAGGTAGCCAAATCCCTGGCAGAGCTTTCCGTGGGACGCACCACCCTCACCATCGCCCACAGATTGTCCACCATCCGCAACTCGGATCGTATTCTGGTGCTCACGGATGAGGGAATTGTGGAGGAAGGCAGCCACGACAGACTGCTTGCCCAAAAGGGCGTTTACTACCATTTGTATGAGACGGCAAATGCACTGAAGTAAGACAGGGCATGGAAATGTTACGGGAAGGGATAAACAGGCGGTAAGAAGGAGGAAAGAGGATGAAACTTACGTTCATTGGGGCCGATCATGAGGTGACCGGCAGCTGTCATTACCTGGAGGCAGCCGGGAAGCACATGCTGGTGGACTACGGAATGGAGCAGGGAGTGAATGTCTTTGAGAATGCACCGCTTCCGGTTGCCGAGGCCATGATTGATTATGTTTTCCTGACACATGCGCATGTGGATCACTCGGGACTGCTCCCGCTTTTGTATGCGAGAGGGTTCCGCGGACAGATTTTTACCACGGATGCCACTGCGGATCTGTGCAGTATCATGCTTCGTGACTGTGCCCACATTCAGATGGCGGAAGCGGAGTGGAAGGCGCGCAAGGCAAAGCGCGGTGCGGACATTTCGTCCGTGGAGCCGCTCTACACCATGGAGGACGCGGAGGGTGCGATCAAACGTCTGGTTCCCTGCCATTACGGGCAGGAGATTCAGGTCTGCGAAGGGGTAAAAATCCGCTTTACGGATATCGGTCATCTCCTCGGAAGCGCCAGTATTGAGTTATGGCTGACAGAGGACGGTCGTACGAAGAAGATTGTCTTCTCCGGAGATATCGGCAACAAGGATCAGCCGATCTTAAAGAATCCCATCCCCACCAAGGATGCGGATTATGTCGTGATGGAATCCACTTACGGAGATCGCCTGCACGGGGAGGAAAGCCCCGACTATGTGGCGGAGCTTACCGGAATTTTGAAGCGCACCTTTGACCGGGGCGGCAACGTTGTCATTCCTTCCTTTGCGGTGGGCAGAACCCAGGAGATGCTCTATTTTCTGCGCAAGATCAAGGTCGGAAGACTTGTGGAAGGGCACGAGGATTTCCCGGTTTATGTGGATTCTCCGCTGGCTGTGGAGGCCACCGGTATCTTCAACGAAAACCGCATGGAATGCTTCGACGGCGAGGCGTTGGAACTGGTGAAAGCGGGAATCAATCCCATTTCCTTTGCGGGACTGCGGCTGGCGATCACCAGCGATGAATCCAAGGCCATCAACTTTGATGACACGCCGAAGGTTATCATTTCCGCCTCCGGCATGTGTGAGGCAGGACGTATTCGGCATCATCTCAAACACAATCTCTGGAACGAGAACAATACCATTCTCTTCGTGGGTTACCAGTCTGTGGGCACGCTGGGAAGAAGCATTGTGGAGGGCGTGAAGGAGGTGCGTCTGTTCGGCGAACCCATCCAGGTTCGGGCCGAGATTTGCCGGCTTTCCGGCATCAGTGGTCATGCGGACAAAAACGGCCTGATCGAGTGGCTCTCGGGATTCGAGGAAAAGCCGAAGAAGGTATTTGTGGTGCACGGGGAAGACAGCGTTTGTATGTCCTTTGTGGAGTGTCTCAAGATCGAGTACGGCCAGCGCGCATACGCGCCCTACAGCGGAACGGAATTCGATCTTTTGTCCAATCAGTTTACCTACGAGGCGGTACCTGTTCCCGTCAAGAAGAAAGATCGCCCTGCATCCGGTGTATTTGCAAGACTGCTTGCCGCAGGTCAGCGCCTGATGGCTCTGATTAAGAAGAGTGAGGGTCTGGCGAACAAGGATATGGCGAAGTTTGCAGATCAAATCAATTCCCTCTGCGATAAGTGGGAGAATTAGGTAAAACCCTGTTTTGCCCGTTCGGGGAGAAAAAAGCAGGACAAGAGGAGAAGAACATGCGTGCAGTAGAAGAATTGTTCCCGGATGGAACACCCATCGACGATTGGTTTTATGACACCCGGATTCCGGAGCTTTCCGAGCTTGGGAAACCGTATCTTCTGACCGATCACGGCATTCTGGATGACGGCAGAATTCACACTGCCGAGATCCAGGCGCTGATCGATACCGTTGCGGCAGATGGCGGCGGTGTCATCGTGGTTCCCGCGGGGACTTACATGACCGGTTCTCTGTTTTTTAAGCAGGGCGTTCATCTCTATGTATCCGAGGGCGGTATGCTCAAGGGAAGCGATGACATCTCCGATTACGCACTTTTGGATACCCGCATTGAGGGGGAATCCTGCATGTATTTTGCAGCTCTGATCAATGCGGACCATCTGGACGGCTTTACCATGTGCGGCCCTGGGATCATTGATGGCAATGGCCTTCGTTCCTGGAAAGCGTTCTGGCTGCGCAGGACCTGGAACCCCAAGTGTACCAACAAGGACGAACAGAGGCCCAGATTGGTGTATATCTCCAACTGCAGTAATGTCCTGGTAGCAGGCTTGCGGCTTCAGAATGCGCATTTCTGGACCAATCATATCTATAGGAGCCATCATGTAAAATACATCGGGTGCCGCATTACCTCCCCGCTGGGACCGGTGAAAGCACCCAGTACCGATGCCATTGACATTGATGTGTGCACGGACTTTCTGGTGAAAAATTGTTTTCTTGCGGTCAATGATGACTCCGTTGTATTGAAGGGCGGAAAAGGCCCCTATGCGGACACCGCTCCCGAGAACGGATCCAATGAGCGGATTATCGTGGAGGACTGCGAATACGGGTTCTGTCACGGTATTTTGACCTGCGGTTCCGAGTCCGTTCACAATCGGAATGTCATTTTACGGCGGGTGAAGATTTCTTCGGGAAGTAACCTTTTGTGGCTGAAGATGCGTCCGGATACACCCCAGCATTACGAGTACATCCGGGTGGAAGAAGTGCAGGGCAGAATCCACAGCTTTCTCAATGTCAATCCCTGGACGCAGTTCTATGATTTGGGAGACCGAAAGGATATCCCGTTATCCTACGCAGACCACATCACCATGCGCAATTGCGATTGCGAGTGCGATGTATATTTTAATGTGGCACGGGAGGACGAGCAGTACAGACTCTCCGATTTCACCTTTGAGAATCTCTATGTGCGCGCCGGTGAAAATCGCTTTGATGAGGGGATTATCCGGAATCTGACCGTGAAGAATGTGACGGTGGAGGAGACCGGAGAAAGGGCTGCTGTAAAAGCAAGCATCAATCCGGACTAAGGGCAGAAGTCCCGGAACATATGCTGGTTTCAATCAAGGAGGAAAAGATGAGCTACGCAGATAGAGTATTTATTGATATGTGCAGGGATATTCTGGAAAACGGTACCAGCACGGAGGGCGAGAAGGTAAGGCCCCACTGGCCCGACGGAACCAGCGCATATACCATCAAAAAATTCGGGGTCGTAAACCGTTATGATCTACGACAGGAATTTCCCATCATGACCCTTCGCCGCACGGCACTGAAGTCGGCAACGGACGAGATTCTATGGATCTGGCAACAAAAGTCTAACAACATTCACGATCTTCACAGCCACATTTGGGACGAATGGGCGGACGAGGACGGCTCCATCGGTAAGGCATACGGCTATCAGCTGGGTGTAAAGCATGAATATCGGGAGGGGATGATGGATCAGGTAGACAGGGTTCTCTATGACTTAAAGAACAATCCCTTCAGCCGCCGAATCATGACCAATATTTATGTCCATCAGGATCTCCACGAGATGAACCTGTACCCCTGCGCATACAGCATGACGTTCAATGTGACGCAGCGCCCCGGAGAGGACAGACTCACCCTGAACGCCATCTTGAACCAGCGTTCCCAGGACGTGCTTGCGGCGAACAATTGGAACGTTGTGCAGTATGCGGTCCTGGTTCACATGATTGCTCAGGTTTCCAATATGAATGTGGGAGAACTGGTGCATGTCATCGCGGATGCTCACATCTACGACCGCCATGTGCCGATTATCAAAGAGCTGATCCAGAGGGAGCCTTTTCCCGCTCCGAAGTTCTGGCTGAATCCCGAGGTGACGGATTTTTACAAGTTTACCAGGGAGGATGTGCGGGTGGACGGTTATGAGACCGGTGAGCAGATTAAGGATATTCCCATTGCAATCTAAGAAAAACAAAAGGCCGTTTGTGCGGGCAAGGAGAAAAATATGAATGTCATTGTAGCAGTCGATAACAATTGGGCCATCGGTAATAAAAATCAGCTTTTGGTTCGGATTCCCAACGATCACAAGCACTTTCGCGAGGAGACCACGGGCAAGGTGGTGGTACTTGGGAGAAAGACCCTGGAGACATTTCCCCAGGGGATGCCGTTAAAGAACCGCACCAACATCATTCTGTCCACCAATCCCGATTATCAGGTGAAGGATGCCATAGTGGTGCACTCGATGGAGGAACTTCTTGAGGAACTGAAAAAGTATGACAGCGAGGATGTGTACATCATCGGCGGAGAGAGTATTTACCGTCAGCTGCTGCCCTACTGCGATGTGGCGCATGTCACCAAGATCGATCATACCTATGAGGCGGACACCTATTTTCCCAATCTTGACAGGGATGAGGAGTGGGAGATTACCGCGGACAGTGATGAGCAGACCTATTTTGATCTGCCCTATCAGTTTTTAAAATATGAGAGGAAGAAATCTTGACTTTTACGCACTGACGTAACATAATAAAAATATTCCGGCAGGAAAGCTTTTTCAGACAGAAGTTAAATCAAATAGAAGAAAAGAGGTAGTACCGATGGAAAAGAAAAATATCGATTGGAGCAATCTCGGATTCGGGTATATACAGACCGATTATCGTTATGTATCCAACTTTGTAAACGGGGCATGGGACGAGGGAATGCTCACGGAGGATCCCAATGTTGTCCTGAACGAGTGCGCCGGTGTACTCCAGTATGCACAGACCGTATTTGAAGGTTTGAAGGCATATACCACCGAGGATGGTAAGATTGTTACCTTCCGTCCCGATCTCAACGCGGAGCGTATGGAATCCTCGGCAGCACGGCTGGAGATGCCTGTTTTTCCCAAGGATCGTTTCATCGATGCAGTCAATAAGGTGGTGAAGGCCAATGCGGCTTTTGTTCCTCCCTACGGAAGCGGTGCTACTCTTTATGTGAGACCCTACATGTTCGGCTCCAATCCCGTGATCGGCGTAAAGCCCGCTGACGAGTATCAGTTCCGTATTCTGTGCACCCCGGTGGGCCCTTATTTCAAAGGAGGAGTGAAACCTCTGACCATTCGCGTCAGCGACTTTGACCGTGCAGCACCTCACGGAACCGGTCACATCAAGGCAGGGTTAAACTATGCCATGAGCCTGCATGCGATTGTATCCGCACACAAAGAGGGATATGACGAAAACATGTATCTGGATCCCGGAACCCGTACCAAGGTTGAGGAGACCGGCGGTGCGAACTTCCTGTTTGTGACTAAGGACGGCAAGGTTGTTACGCCCAAGTCTGACAGTATCCTTCCCTCCATCACCCGTCGCAGTCTGGTCTATGTTGCGAAGGAGTATCTCGGACTGGAGGTTGAGGAGAGAGAAGTATTCCTGGATGAGGTTAAAGATTTTGCGGAGTGCGGATTGTGCGGAACCGCGGCAGTGATCTCACCGGTAGGTAAGATTGTGGATCACGGCACCGAGATCTGCCTTCCCAGCGGTATGACTGAGATGGGACCGACCACCAAGAAATTGTACGAGACCCTGACCGGTATTCAGATGGGACGTATTGAAGCACCCAAAGGCTGGATTCATGTCATCGAGTAATCGGGCACTTGGGAGCCAGGACCGGTCTGCTTATGAAGAATTGCAAGAGCGTCGCGCAGATGTATGCGGCGCTCTTTTTGTAAAGGTCCTTTTCGGATTTGCTCTGCTTCTCCAACACCCGGAATAGGAATCATTTGTGAATTTGAAAGTGCCTGTGTCTGCCACAATGCTTCACCCGCAGAACGCTTCCGCTCCATGAAATCCGTAATGGTACTAAGCTCGAAAAGACC
>CAMAGI010000095.1 GCA_945833775.1 uncultured Lachnospiraceae bacterium | reverse complement strand
ATTCCAAACTTCGTGGGGAAATCGGTATGAATACGCGCGATTATTTTCATGTTGTTTCCTCTGTCCATAGAAAGCAAGGTCTCTTTTCGAAAAAGTGTTCCTGATGCCTATTAGTTTCTTGCCTACGTCTTACATCCCCCTCTCACCGATCGTCGCAGGGTATCGTGTGCTTGCGTGGGACTCCCATACCCCGCCCGCCGCACTCCGCAGGGTATCACGTGCTTGTGTGGGACTCTCATACCCCGCCTGCCGTGCTTCGCGGGGTATCACGTGCTTGCATGGGACTCTCATACCCCGCCTGCCGTGCTTCGCGGGGTATCACGTACTTGTGTGGGACTCTCATACCCCGCCTGCCGTGCTTCGCGGGGTATCACGTGCTTGTGTAGGACTCCCATACCCCGCCTGCCACCAAAACTACTGCTGGCGGGGTATCTTCATGCAACTGAGGACAATACATCGCTATTCAGCGGAAACACAATTTTACCCGCCATTTTCAACGGCTCGTATTGTTGACAATTTGTGAGAATAGCAGGCGTTTCTACTAACCCAATACGTTTGAAATGATTTCGCATTACCTTTCCGCAGGAGGAGAGGGCAAAAGGAAATCGCAAAAATAGATTGCAAAAGTAGGTCGCAAAAAAACCTGCAAAGTGTAACACTTTACAGGTTTTAAAGCTGCTGACCGGAATCGAACCGGTGACCTCCACATTACCAATGTGACGCTCTACCGACTGAGCCACAGCAGCATCACAGGACTGCCTTACGCAATCACCGTGTATCATTATAACAAGCAGGTTTTCCTTTGTCAACAACAAAGTTTAACTTTTTCAAAGTTTTTTCTGCACCGTAAGCTCCTCCAAAATTCCCCGAAAAATGTAGGGTCGAAGTCCCTTGGAATCCACATGAAAACACTCTTCGGTGACGATACTTGCAAGGTACGTGCTCAGCCGCGTCACCACCGCATAGACCAGATATTCGGTCGGAAGATCACGCCGGATCTCTCCGTTTCGCTGTCCTTGCTCAATGACTTCTCCGAAAACACTCAGTGGAAGGTTTTGCTCAAACGCCGGACATACCATCTTCTGGCGCACCAGATCACTGAATTCCGAGTTGCCGGTAAGCACATGCACAAATCGCAGAAAGCAATGCTGTTTTCCACTTTTCTCTTCCAGCTTATCCAATAACAGATTGATCTGTTCCTCAAACCCCTCGCAGGCGAAAAGCTTCGTCCGAATACTCTGTGAGAACTCGGTCATATAAAAGATCAGAGCGCAGGCCATGATTTCTTCTTTGGTGTCAAAATAGTCATACGCCGTACCTTTTCCGATTCCCGCTCTGCCGGTGATTGTGGAGACACTGATCGCGGAGAGATCCTCCCCCTCTGCGATCAGCTCCATCACTGCCCGATACATCTGCAGCACCTTCGGGGGCAGTTCCTCCTTTCGCTCCATGCCGGTTATTTTACCCATTGTCTTGCACCCCCTTAGTCCTCATCCATTCCGACGTCCTGCATCTTCTTCCTGCGACCGGAGGAAAACCGCGCAAAGACATCATACACGCAGGGAATGACGATCAGAGTAAGCAGCGTTCCGTACAGAAGACCACCGATGGTTACAATCGCCATGGGCCTTGACATCTCTGCGCCCATATCCTGGGAAAATACCATCGTAGACAGTGCCAGAATGGTCGTGAGTGCGGTCATAAGAACCGGGCGCAGTCTGGTCCGTCCGGCTGTCAGGATTGCCTCCTTGCGATCCATGCCGCCCTCTACCAGCTGATTGATATAGTCAATCAGCACGATACCGTTGTTTACGATAATTCCAGCCAGCATTACAAAACCGATCATGGCGATGACGCTGACCTCACTTCCCGTCACGAAAAGGCCAAACAGACCTCCCGTAAAGGCGAGGGGAATCGTAAACATGATGATGAAGGGTGACAGCAGAGACTGAAACTGTGCAACCATGATCAGATACATGAATACCAGCGCCAGCAAGAGCATCAGCACCATCTGGCTCATGGCATCGTTGATGGTCTCGTTCTCTCCGGAGTAAACCAGTCGATACCCTGTGGGCACTTCATAATCCTTCATTGCTTCCTCAACATCCCGAGCCACCAATCCCACATTGTAGCCGTCTGCAATGGAGGCGGAAACCGACACATAGCGGGTCTGATCCGCACGGTTGATACTGGTGAGGGAATCCGCCGTCTCGAACCGGGCAATCTCCGAAAGCGGAATTTTTACATTCTCTCCGTCCTCGTCGGTTCCAGTCACCTCAATCTCCTTGACCAGCTCTCTGGTCAGGGCAATATCCGTGCCGTGCATCACATATACACTGTAATCCTTATCTGCGGCTACCAGGGTGGTGGCACTGGTTGCATCCGCCAGTTTCCCGTATACCTGCTGGAACACCTGGGCAACCGTAAGTCCGTAGTTGACCGCCTTCTCGCGATCGATCAGTATACGAAGCTCCTCTTCCGTCTCCTCCAGGCCATTGGAAACATTTTCGGTTCCTTCCACGCTCTCTAAAATGGCTGCCACTTCATCGGCGATTCTCTGCAGCGTATCAATATCACGTCCGCGCACCTGTATGGTGATACCGCTTCCACCCAGAGCACTCATATCCATGCTGGAGGTATCGATTGTGATCTCCGCATTCAAATCTGCTGTTTTTTCCAGGATCGCATCCGCCAGCTCATCACTGCTCATGGTTTTCTTTTCCCTGGTTACCACATAAATCGTGGTTGCATTGGTGCTGCCGCTGTCCGCTCCCAACATGGCGGACATACTACCGGAGCTGCTGGTCATTGCACCCACATCCGTCACGTCCTCGAATGTGCGGATACGCTCCACAACCGCATCCGTAACCTCAGCCGTCTCAGCAAGAGGCGTATCCTCCGGCAACTGCACATTCACCGTCAGCTGTGTGGACTCCATATCGGACATAAATGCGGTACCGTTGCTCACTGCCGCAAGCGCGCTGACGATGAGGAGAGCGATTACCAGAAGGAATACCAGGGGCTTGCCCTTGAGTGCAACCCGCAAAACCTTTTCGTACCCCTTCGTCAGAGCGTTGAAAAATTTACTGTCCTTCTGATCTCTGGTTCCTGTCAGCACCTTGGAAGCCATTGCAGGCACTACCGTAAGTGCAATGATCAGACTTGCAAAGAGAGAATAAGCAATGGTAAGTCCCATATCCACAAAGAGCTGTCTGGTGATACCCTCCGTGAACACAATGGGAAGAAATACACAGACGGTAGTCAGTGTGGAGGCGGTAATTGCTCCCGCCACCTCTTTTGCTCCTTCCACCGCCGCCTTCTGCATGGAAGCACCTTCTGCACGCATGCGATAGATATTTTCAATCACGACGATGGAGTTATCCACCAGCATACCGATTCCCAGAGCCAGACCGGACAGGGAGATAACGTTTAACGTAACACCGCTGAAGTACATGCAGACAACTGCCGTGACCAGACTGATCGGGATGGAGCATGCAATCACAAGGGTGGGGCGCAGATCCTTCAAAAAGAGGATGAGGATCAAAATTGCCAGAATACCGCCAAACAAAATATTATTGATAATGGAATCCATTACCAGATCGATGTAGATTCCCTGATCCATCAGAGTGATGATGGAAAGTCCCTCATTCTCCTCCATCAGTTTGGCAAATTTGTCATCCAGAAGATCGGACACCTGACCGGTGGAATACCCGGTCTGCTTCTGCACCTGCAGCATTATACCGGCACTGCCGTTGACATTCGTATAGATGGCATCGGAGTTATCCGTATAGAATACGTCCGCCACATCTCCCAGCGTAATCATCGGCACTCCGTCCATATGCAGATCCATAAGGGGCAGCTGCTGAAGCTCCTCGATCGTCTCCGGCTTATCTCCGACACGTACCAGATATTGAATGCCTTCCTCCGTGACATAACCGGCGGGCATGGAAAAATTCTGGGCCGTCAAAAGACTCTTCACGGTATCTACGGTGAGAATACCGTTCATATCTGCCTGATCATAAGCGGACTCCTTTGCGTCAGCAAGCTCCTTTTCGCCATCCTCCAGCTGCTTTTGACCATCCTCCAGCTGCTTCCAGGCATCCTGCACCTGCTCCAGTCCAGAATCCAGCTGTTCTTTTGCATTGTCCAGCTGAGCCTGGGCCACCTCCAGCTGATATTCTCCCAGAGAGATGGTCGCTTTTCCGTTGGCAAATTCAATGGCAGCCGTCATCTCTCCCTGCTCCAATGCAATCAGACCGGCGTTTAAATCCGCAATTGCCTTGTCCAGATCTGTGATGCCCTGGGAAGCCAATCCCTGGTTTACCATCGTCACATACGTATTGTAGTCCGCACCGCCGGTGGTGGCATTCAGGGCAGCCTCCAGATTCGCGCGCTGTGCAGTCAACTGATTGTAGGTAGTCTCAGCGGTCAGCAGCTGATCCGAGGTTGCGGAAACCGTTCCCAAGCCCGTTGCGATGGTCGTAAAGAAGCTCTGCCACTGGGTGGGGTCTGACAGAAGTGCCCCGGTGGGATACCAGGGATCATTGCCGGCAAGTGCACCGGCCGCTGCTGCAGCCGAAGGATTCGCCGCACCGGCAACGGCGGTGATCACGGAATATGCCGTGCTGTTATCGGTGTGCATCACGGTTGCTCTTAAGGTATCAATACCCGTCTCGGCATCGGCTTTGGCAGCAAGGGCAGCCGCGTCAGCGGGATCTTGTGCCAATGCTGCCATCGCATTGCTCCATGCTTCCACATAACCCTGATAAGCAGTTACATTCGCATCCGTCTTCAGATTGGTCAGATGGCTCAACAGGCTTGGATCGGCAGCCATTCCAGTCTGCAGGCTCTCGTGCACCGGTCGCACCTGCGCGAGATAGGTATCTACACTGTCTATGGCCTCCTTCTGCGTCCTTGCCGTATCCAGTTTGCTCTTCATTTCCTCCAGCTGATTCTTGGCAGCCAACAGTTGAACCTTCTGCTGCGCAAGTTGGGCGGTCATGGCATTCTGCTTGTCTTCCAGCTCCTTCTTGCCGTTTTCCAGTTCACTCTTGCCGTCGTCCAGCTCCTTCTGACCATCGGCCAGTTCCTTCTCGCCGTTTACCAGCTCCTTCTCGCTGTCGGACAGCTCTTTTTTACCATCCTCCAGCTCCTTGCGCCCGTCCGCAAGCTCCTGCTCTGCGTCCTTCATCTTCTCATCGATGGCGGCATAAACCTTTTCGTTGAGCGCATCGATTTTATCCTGTCGGATAATCACATTGACACGCTCCTCCAAAAGTCCGGTGGCGCTGACACTGGCAACGCCCTCAATGCTCTCCAGCTCGGGCATGATGCTGTCCTGAACAAAGGTGCTGATCTGCGCGTTGTCCATACCCTCCACACCCACTGCAGCGATCATAACCGGCAACATATCGGGATTCATCTTGATGATGATGGGACTTCCGATGGAATCATCCCAAAAGGAGGTGATCTGATCCAGCTTCTCCCGGATTTCCAGGGAGACCGAATCCATATTGGTGGATTGGGCAAACTCCAGAATGACCATGGAATAGTTCTCACCGGAAACCGAGCTGATGCCCTCAATGTTGCTGACGGTGGCCATGCTCTCCTCAATGGGTACCGTTACGCTTGCCTCCACTGTCTCGGGGTTGGCTCCCGGATAGGTGGTCATAATCAGCACATAGGGAAGGCTGATGCTTGGCAACAGATCCGTGGTCATCCTGGAGAAGGAAACCACTCCCAGCACGATTGCCAGAACCACTCCCACCAATACGGTGTAGGGTTTCTTAACACTGAATTTTGAAATCATAATCTCCTCATTTCCGCCGTAGAACAGGCTGTATCTCTATCTCGTCCATACATTTTTCATTTCTTTGGCAATTATCCGACCGGTTGGTCGGAAATTATCGTGTTGATTATAGCTCCGATCCTTTATCCCCGTCAACAATCTAAAAGGAAAAAGATTCTTAAAAAAGAATAAAGAGAACGCCGCAGAAAACATAGAAAAAAATGCGACCCGCAGGCCGCATTTACAACATTTTACGTATTTTTCCTTTCAGACGGTGAAGGGCATTGTCCGTAGATTTCTCATCCCGGCCCAGCACCTTGGCAATCTGTGTGTAACTCATTCCGGTCAGATACAGGTCCAGCACCTGTTTTTCAAAGGCGCTCAATTCCCGCTCAATAGCACTCTCCAGATATTCCAGCCGTTCCCTATCCAACACCATCTCCTCCGGATTACGCCCTGCCTGATCCTGTAACACCTCCAAAAGTTCCCGATCCGTGCGTTCCGCACCATCCGCATCTGCGCCGTAGATGGAAACATAGGAATTCAACGGAATATGCTTCTTGCGCTTCGATGCCTGCACGGCGGTATACATCTGTCTGCTGATACACAGATCCGCAAAAGTAAAGAAGCTGGCATCACGACCACTGTCGTAATCGCGCACGGCTTTGAACAGTCCGATCATTCCCTCCTGAATCAAATCCTCCGCATCGGCTCCGAGAATAAACATGGACTTTGCCTTGCTGCGCACCAGGTATTTGTACTTATTACAGATGTAATCCGTTATTGCCTCATCACCATTTCGCAGCATATCAATCAGCTGTTCGTCGGTATAGTTCTCATAATCGCTGTATGCCCTGTTCATAACTACCCTTTGAAATCTCTCTGGCGCAGAATCTCATACGCCAACACACCCGCAGCCACCGAGGCGTTCAGGGAATCAATATCCCCCTTCATGGGAATGGAGGCGACCATGTCACACTTTTCCCGCACAAGCCTGCTGACTCCGTCCCCCTCGTTTCCGATCACAAGACCGATGGGGCCCTTTAAGTCCAGATTGTACATTGTGGTTCCGCCCATATCGGCGCAGACAAACCAGAGTCCTTCCTTTTTCAGTTCCTCTATCGTTTTGACCAGATTGGTCACTTTTGCCACCGGAGTATAGTTCAGCGCTCCGGCACTGGTCCTTGCAACCGTGGCTGTAAGTCCAACCGCCCGGTTCTTGGGGATCACGACGCCGTGAGCCCCCACCAGATTGGCTGTCCGGATGATGGCCCCCAGATTGTGAGGATCCTCGATATTGTCTAAAAGGAACAAAAAAGGTGCTTCCCCCTTTTGCTTTGCCGCCTTCAGAATATCCTCCAGCTCTGCATACTCATAGGCTGCTGCCACAGCGATGACGCCCTGATGCCTGCCCGTCTCGGACATCTGATCCAGACGCTCCTTTGAAACAAATTTCAGGAGGGTGTCATGCTTTTTGGCCTCACGCTTAATCGTCATCATGGGACCGTCCTGACAGCCGTCCAACAGATAGATCTTATCGATGGTTCTGCCGGAACGGTAGGCCTCAATCACGGCATTCCTGCCCTCTATGGTAAATTCCCGATAACCCATACCTTCTCCTTATGCTCTCCCTTTTCTTGCAGATTTCTTCGTCCGCTCAGGAATTGTCGATGATTACTGCAGTTTCACTCGTTCCAGTCCTGTCCGGATCAGTTCCAGAAGCCTGTCCGTCTGCCCGGTGAGATACAGCCATCCCATCAAAGCTTCAAACCCGGTTGCCTTGTGATAGTCCGCACGGGAAGCATTCTTGGCTGTGGTATAGGGCTTGGCGTTTCTGCCGCGCCGCACCACATCCGCCTCCTCCTCCGTAAGCTCCTCCTTGAGTACCAGGAAAAGCCGAGCCTGAGTCTGGGCTTTGACATACTCCACCGTGGTTCTGTGAAGATCGCCTGCGGGACGATTCGCCTGCTCCACCACAATCGTACGGATCACAAGCTCATAAACCCCATCTCCGATATAGGCCAGAGCAAGCGGTGAGTATTCCCGGATATCCCGGGGCTGTACACCGAACTGTTCCTGTATTTTGTATAACATTTGTTTCTCCCTGTCGCCGCTTTCTTCCATTACTGCAGTTTCCACTTGACACCTTCTCTGGTATCTTCCAGAACAATTCCTCTTTCCAGAAGCTCTGCCCGGATTGCATCGGCTTTTGCAAAATCTCTGGCCTTCTTGGCTTCCTTTCTCTCCGCAATCTTGGAAAGTACATATTCCTCCAGCTGAGCATCCACGGTCTGTGTCTCCTGCTTCTGCGCGTGTGCCGTAGTCAGATTCAGGGACAGCACACGGTCAAAATCTTCTGCCAGCGCCCACTTGGTCGCATCGGAGATCTCTGCCTTTAGGCAGTCGTAGAGCACCGTGATCGCCATGGAGGAATTCATATCGTCGCAAAGAGCAGCGGTGAACCGCTCCTTGTACTCGGCAAAAGCCTCCTGATCCACCGTTCCGTTTTGATCCAGCCCGTCGATCTTTTTCACCAGTTTGTCGTAAGCCGCTGCCACATTGCGCAGCACCTCATAGGAGAATTCCAAAGGCTTGCGGTAATGGGACTGCAGACAGAAGAAACGATATACCAGCGGATCGAAGCCTTCCTCCTCAAGCACGCTGACCGTCAGAATGTTTCCCTTGGATTTGCTCATCTTGCCGGAACGGTCGTTGAGATGATGTACATGGAACCAGTAGTTACACCACTTGTGTCCCAGATAAGCTTCACTCTGTGCGATCTCGTTGGTATGATGCGGGAAAATATTGTCCACACCGCCGCAGTGAATATCCATATACTCGCCCAGATGCTTCATGCTGATGCAGGAACACTCGATATGCCAGCCGGGATATCCCACCCCCCAGGGGCTATCCCATTTTAACTCCTGATCGTCAAATTTGGACTTGGTAAACCAGAGCACGAAATCACTCTTATTGCGCTTGTTGGTATCCTCCTCCACGTCGTCACGCACACCCACCAGAAGCTCCTTCTCACTGAGATTGGAAAAGACATAATAATCCTCCAGTTTGGAAGTGTCAAAATAAATATTTCCGCCGCACTCGTATGCGTAGCCCTTCTCCAAAAGAACCGTGACCATATGAATGAACTCATCGATGCAGTTGGTCGCAGGTTCCACCACATCGGGCATCTTGATATTCAGCTTTTTGCAGTCCGCAAAAAACGCATCCGTATAAAACTTAGCGATCTCCATAACGGTCTTATGCTCTCGCTTGGCGCCCTTAAGCATCTTATCTTCCCCGGTATCGCCGTCACTCGAAAGATGTCCTACGTCCGTAATATTCATCACACGCTTCACATCATATCCCACATATCGCAGTGTCTTCTCCAACAGATCCTCGCAGATATAGCTGCGAAGATTCCCGATATGTGCGAAATGATACACGGTCGGACCGCAGGTGTACATTGCCACCTTCCCGTCTTCGTTGGGAACAAACAGCTCCACTTTTTTAGTCAGCGTATTGTAAAAACTCACTCTGTTTTCCATGTCCTATTCCTATTTCCTTTCATCGTTTCTGTGTCCGTTCTGCATCGACTCTGC
>CAMAGI010000094.1 GCA_945833775.1 uncultured Lachnospiraceae bacterium | reverse complement strand
AAAAGTCTCAATCTACGCCGGGTTGAGACTTTTTTCACAAAAGAATGGAACGGATCCGTTGTTCAATAAAGAGGTCATGATATGGAAACCGGTACAAAAGAAATTCATTTCAAAAAAGTGGTAACTACGATTGCATTTGTGGTGCTGTTGCTGGTCTTGTTTACTGCTATGGTGTTGATATACAACAATGAGAGAAGTGCAAAAAAAACCGGCGAGGTCATGCTGAATCAGATGAGTGGCGTGCTGGCCAAAAATCAGTCGGCCCAGGATACTCTTCTGGAATCCTTAAAGGAAGAATATACTATCCGTGCCAAGACGGTTGCGTACATCCTGGAACACTATCCGGAGGCGGAGTATGACACGCAGGAGCTGCGTAAAATCGCAGACTATATGTCAATTGATGAGATTCATCTGTTTGACGAGTCGGGTACCATTTACTCCGGAACCCGTCCGAATTATTATGGTTATAGCTTTGATTCCGGGGAACAGATGAACTATTTTTCACCGATGCTTGAGGATAAATCCTTATCGATGTGCCAGGATGTTACGCCCAACACGGCTGAGGGCAAAAATATGATGTATGCGATTACCTGGGACAGCACCGGTACGAGGATGGTACAGGTTGGAATCGAGCCCGTTCGATTGCTGGAGGAACTGAAGAATAATCAGATATCCGTTGTGGTAGAGAGCATGCCTGTGTACGAGAATCTGGATATCTATGTGGCGGATGCAAAAACCGGCGAGATATTGGGTGCAACCGAAGATATGAACGGACGAATGCTCCGTGAAATCGGGATCGAATTCTCCGCTGTCGATCAAAATGCCGCACGTCATATCAATACGGTTGTAAGCGGACAGAAGAGTATTTGCTCTCTTTTAAATGATGAGAAATATGTCATCTGCATTGTCCAAAACAGGATGGAGATTATGAAAAATACCATCCTGTCAATTCTTATTGTAACCGCCTATCTGGTGATTGCTGCAACGATTCTTCTGCTGTTAATTCAGCGCCTGTTGATGATTAAAAAAGACCAGATGGAGCAACTGAAGATACTGACTTCCATGTCCGGTATCTACTACAGTATGCATCTGATAGATTTGACGAGCAATACCATTACGGAGTATGCTGCGCGGAATCAAGTAAAGGAGGTTGTGGCCCGGAATAGCAATCGCGA
Source organism: uncultured Lachnospiraceae bacterium (assembly GCA_945833775.1). Taxonomy (GTDB): domain Bacteria; phylum Bacillota; class Clostridia; order Lachnospirales; family Lachnospiraceae; genus Acetatifactor. Next base: position 8,293 of record CAMAGI010000094.1, on the reverse strand, counting down.
TGCGATGATCCTGATACGCGAAGTAATGTATGCGACCATGTCGGACGAGTATCTGGAACAGGGATTGGAATTTACGGATCTTTCAACGCTTTCGGATCGGCTGAAGGGAAAGAAAATCCTTTTTATGGACTTGCTGGGCAAGAATGTGGGATGGATTCGAATGTCTTTTATCACGATCAATACGGATACAGAGGGCAGACCCACAAAGGTTATTTGTACCACACAGATTATCGATGAAGAAAAGCGCAAAGAGGAGCTTTTGATCCGGGAGTCCATCACAGATAAACTTACGCAGTGTTATAATCGCAGAGCCTATGAAAACGATTTGCACACATACCCGGATGTCCCGCCTGAGGAGGATTTTGTCTTTGTCTCCATAGATGTAAACGGGTTGAAGAAAGTGAATGACACCCTGGGGCATGCTGCCGGTGATGAGTTGCTTTTCGGTGCGGCAGAGTGTATGAGGCGATGTCTTGGTAATTCCGGAAAAGTATACAGAACGGGTGGGGACGAATTTGCAGCCATTATTTTTGCCAATGAGGACAGACTTCGAGAGATGAAAGCAGACCTTGAGGAAACTGTCCGCAACTGGTCCGGCGAAGTTGTGGATAGCCTGTCGATTTCCTGCGGCTATGTGACCAAGAAAGAATTTCCGAATTCCACGGTAAGCGAGATGGCGAAAATAGCAGACGCCAGAATGTATGAGGCAAAAGAACAGTACTATAACGAACGCGGGGGCAAGCGCAGAGTAGAGCCGATATAGACGCTATAACCGGTATAGACGGTAATAACGGGGACAGGTTTACGATTCCGATTCGACAATCTCACGCAGATTGAAGAACTCATTTTCATATTTCGGATGAAACAGAACAAGCTTTTCCAGGATATCTTCCCGTAGAAAGCGATGCAGAAACACCTGCTCCTGACGGACAGCCTCGATGTACTGTGCTATCCTATCAATCCCTTCCAGCGTCATGTCCAGACCGAATACCGGATAGTCCAGTGTAATGATGTGATCCGTCGGTGCGAATTTCACGTCATAATATAAGAAAAATCCGGGCAGCGCCTTTTCGACGGTATCCCGGTAATTCCGGTTCCCGTAAGAATCAAAAAAAGTCATCAGCCGATTATATTCTTCACGTGCAGCATTTACTTCCCGGACTACTGCAGCATATCCGATGCGATATACTTCCTTTGCCGGAGGGAGAGAACCGGTAAACAGAGCCGCATTTTCGAAATCGGCATGCGCGATACAATATAGGACAGCTTCCATCAATTGTCTGGCTCTCTCGTACGTGACGGAACTGCTTTCCTTTGACGTATATTGGTCGGTCAGTTCGGCGACAACCGGCAGCAATTCTTCCATGGAATAGAGCTTTGCAGCATCATATTTATTCATCCCTTTTGTCAGACCTCCCGATAAATTTACGGGTATTACTCCGTATCTCTCTGGCAAACTGCTCCAGACAGGTTTCTTCTAAGTATTCCAGCGATCCCCTGCACTCTTTGTCAAACGCCTCCCGCATAAAATCAATCAATTCGTCATCGGTCAGATCGTCCATCGATTCATTTTTGTACAGATAGAAAATCTCCTGCAATCGTGCCAGCGTTTCAGCGTAATTCTCCTGATCAATATAGTCCGAATCGCAAAAGGCATAGATCAATTTCGAAAGCACACTCTTACCGAATTCCACACGCTGTTGCTCAGATAAGCATTCCCTGCGGCAAACCATTAACTCCTGAATATCCTGTTGCGTCAGACACAGTCCAAAACGGCTAGTAAATTCATTGCTTTTCAGCAGCTCCTGCTGTTCGGCCAAAGAAACAGCCAACAAAAAATTATTGTCCATAATAATCTCCACTCCGCAGATGCTTGAGCGTACACTATCTCCCCACCTCATGGTTTGACAATTATACCTCATAAGAATCTTCATTGCCAGACTTGAAAAAATCGCTCATATATGGTAATTACAGCGGATAAAAACTCGAACTCTACGAATAGTATACCTCCGCTGAAACCGGTTTCCAAAACACAGCGGGTTGATATCGGGCGGGAAAAGCTTATCACACCGGTCCAACAAACAGAGGGAGAATAGGTAGAATAGGCCTAGGACGGAAGAAACGGGGATTTGGGCCTACATATTGCGCAGGGAAATAAGCCCGAAACGGAAGAATCGAAGATGGGGCTTACAAATTGCGCAGGGAAATAAGCCCGGAACGGAAGAATCGAAGATGGGGCTTACAAATCAGGCGAAAAGATAAGCCTGAAACAGTAATTTTGGGGGAAAGGCCTATTTACTTGTGAAATTTGTAGGCCCGCCTAACCTATTCGCGGAAACCGGGCCTATTCCGTTCTAATGCAATGCGGGGAAAGCGATAGCAGCCGGGCGAAAAAAAGAATTTACAAATAAATACTTTGAAATTCAAAATAGTATTGACAAACCCGATTCCCTTGTTTATAATCCAAATCACAATATATTTAACTAAATAAATTTAACTATTATTAGGAGGTAACACAAATGTCTTTTGAAAAGGTAAAGGAAATCATTGTTGAAACGGTGAACTGTGACGAGGAGAAGATCACTCTCGAAGCAAATCTGAAGGATGATCTGGGGATCGATTCCCTGGATGCTATGGAGCTTAGCATGGCATTGGAAGAAGCTTACAGCCTGACCATTGATGAGGAAGTTCTCAAGACCTTCGAGACGGTTAAGAACATCGTTGATTATATCGACAGCCATGTAGCTTAAGCATAAGGAATCGCACATTATGGAATTAAAGGACATATATGAGATTTGGGACAGATTTGATCGTTCCGAGATTGAAGAATTGGAGCTGAAGTTCCAGGGAACACATCTCAAACTGAGAAAATACGGATCGGAAGAGAGCGGCAGGATTTGTTCCTCAGTGAAAAAGTCCGCAGCAGCAGTTGCCGAATCCGGGACGGAAGAAGCAGGTGCAGAAAAGTCTGAAAACGCTGTTAAGGCGGACGAGATCGGAGCCTCTGCATCCAAAACCCCGGTCAAGGCTCCCCTGGTCGGAACCTTCTATGCGGCGGCATCTCCCGATGAGAAACCTTTCGTAACCGTCGGTCAGAACGTGCACAAGGGTGATGTCGTCGGCATCATTGAAGCAATGAAGCTGATGAATGAGGTATGCGCACCCTGCGACGGGGTTGTGAGTGAAATCCTCGTTTCGGATACGGATCTGGTGGAGTACGATCAGGTACTCATTGTTCTGTCATAAACAGTGACGGTGCGCTGAAGCATGCTCCGATGCTTTCACAGGAAAAGGCGCACCTTTGTAAAGGAAGGCGTGGTCGTATGTTTAAAAGAATACTGATAGCCAACCGCGGCGAGATTGCGGTCAGGATCATCAGATGCTGCAGAGAGATGGATATCGAGACGGTGGTTGTCTATTCCACAGCCGATAAAAATACTCTGGCGGTAATGACGGCCACGCATGCCGTGTGCATCGGACCGGCAAAATCCGGACTGAGTTATTTAAACGGCGATATCATCATTGAAACTGCTTTGAAAACGGGATGTGAAGCAATTCATCCCGGATATGGTTTTCTCTCTGAAAATGCCGATTTTGCGCAAAAGTGTGAGGAAAACGGAATTGTTTTCATCGGGCCCTCGGCGGACATCATCCGGAGAATGGGAGACAAACAGGCAGCCCGCTCGCTCATGATGAAGACCAAAGTTCCGGTGGTTCCGGGCTCGGACGGCTTGATAAAGTCAGCTGAGGAAGCGGCGGCTCTTGCCGAAAAGATCGGCTATCCCGTACTGCTGAAGGCATCAGCGGGAGGCGGAGGAAAAGGAATGCGCAAGGCCTTTTCTGCAGAGGAGATCAAAAATGCCTTTGAGACGGCCAGAGCGGAAGCGAAGGCTGCCTTTAACAACGACGATATGTATATGGAAAAACTGGTCGTCAACCCCCACCACATCGAGATACAGATTCTGGCGGACAAGGCCGGAAATGCCGTCTATCTCGGTGAGCGCGATTGTTCCATACAGCGGAATAATCAGAAACTTTTAGAGGAATCACCCTCCAGGATTGTAAGCAGCGAGCTTCGCAGAGAAATGGGCGAGACGGCGGTAAAGGCGGCGAAGGCTGCCGGGTATTACAGCGCGGGCACCGTAGAATTTGTAATGGACGACGAAGGCCATTACTATTTTATTGAGATGAATACGCGTATCCAGGTGGAACATCCGGTCACTGAGATGATCACCGGGATTGACCTGATTCGGGAACAGCTCCGGATTGCGGACGGCATGGAACTAAATGTCACCCAGGATAGTATTTCCATGGAATGTCATGCGATCGAATGCCGCATCAATGCGGAGACGGCAGGGGTTGTCAAGTTCCTGCATTTCCCCGGAGGATACGGAGTCCGGGTTGACAGCCACTTGTTTACCGGCTATGAAATCAGCCCGTTTTACGATGCGATGATTGCGAAAGTCATCGTCACCGGCAAGACCAGGCTTGAGGCAATCCGGCGTCTGCGCAGAGCACTTGAGGAGCTTGTGATTGAAGGTGTAAAGACCAATCTGGAATTCATGCACCTTCTGACATATCATCCCGATTTTATCCGCGGTAATTACAATACCGGTTTCTGGGATAAGAACAATGAGACAATCCACAAGTGGCTTCAGGAAGGAATCAATCAGGATGAACATAGATGACATATTCAGTCAGCGCAAGCGTCGCTGGAACAAACTGATAAGTGTCAGAAAAAGTACAGAGTCGCAGGAACGGGAGTGTCCCCGGTGCAAACACAGCACACCGGTTCGGATGCTTGCGGCAAATCATTGGATCTGCGGGGAATGCAATTACTACTTTTCCATGACACCGAAGGACAGACTGGAACTGGTCTGTGACGATGATTCTTTTAAGGAATTGTATGCAAAGCTGAAATCCTCGGATCCTTTGCATTTTCCGGAATACGAGAAAAAGCTGGAGAGCTGCCGGCGCAAGACCGGCCAGCAGGATGCGGTGGTGACGGGGATCTGTAAAATTGCGGATAAGCGTGCGGCAATCGCTGTACTCGACAGCCGCTTCCTCATGGGTAGTATGGGAACCGTGGTCGGTGAAAAGATTGTGCGCCTGACCGAGTATGCGGGGAAGAAAAAGCTGCCCCTGATCATCTTCAGCGCCAGCGGCGGAGCCCGAATGCAGGAGGGTCTCTTTTCCCTGATGCAGATGGCGAAAACCGGTGCGGCGATCGAGAAATACAAGGAGGCGGGCGGCTTGTTTATCTCCTGCCTGACGAACCCGACCACCGGGGGTGTGAGTGCAAGCTTTGCAAGTCTGGGAGATATTATTCTGGCGGAGCCCGATGCGTTGATCTGTTTTGCAGGTCCCCGCGTCATTGAACAGACCATCGGCCAGAAGCTTCCGGAGGGTTTCCAGAGAGCGGAATTTTTGTTGGAGCACGGTATGGTTGACCGGATCGTGGAGCGCGGGGAATTGCGGGATGTGCTCGCACGGATTCTGGCGATGCACACCAAATAGCGGGAGAGACGGAATGCGGAAACAGGAAATACTGACTCCATATGAGAGAGTCCTCATTGCCAGAAAGATCGGTCGAAACGGAATTATGGATTACATTTCGGCACTGTTCGATGATTTTCTGGAACTCCACGGGGACAGGCTTTTTCGGGATGATCCGGCCATCATCGGCGGGATCGCCACGTTTCACGGAACGCCCGTGACAGTGGTCGGGCATCGCAAGGGTAAAAATACAGAAGAAAACATCGCCTGCAACTTCGGTATGGCCTCCCCTGAGGGTTACCGGAAAGCAGTCAGACTCATGGAACAGGCAGAGAAGTTCTCGCGGCCGGTGATCACCTTTATTGATACTCCGGGCGCGTACCCCGGAACCGAGGCGGAGGCCAATGGACAGAGCAATGCGATTGCGGAGAGCATCGCCTTTATGAGCCGTCTGAAGGTTCCCACCATCGCTGTTGTGACCGGTGAGGGAAGCAGCGGAGGGGCGTTGGCCATAGCGGTGGCAGACAGTGTGTGGATGCTGGAGAATGCGGTTTACTCCATTCTCTCGCCGGAGGGCTTCGCCTCCATCATGTGGAAGGATGCGAAGCGTGCCGAGGAGGCGGCAGCCATCATGAAGCTTACTGCCGGAGAATTGAAAGAGTTGGGTCTGGTGGACGGTGTGATTCCCGAGGGAAAGAATTGTATCAAATACATGGATCGGGTATTGTCAGCGGAGCTGACCCGGCTGGGGCGTATGAGTAAAAACGCTCTGGTATCCTCCAGATACGAGAAATTCCGTACCATCGATCAGGGAAAGAAATAACAGGAGGTTTGATGTGAAGGGTATTCAAATCATTTCCACAGGCAGAGCACTGCCGGGGAGAGGAATGACCAACGATGACCTGAGCAGACTGGTGGAGACCAATGACGAATGGATCACCACCCGCACAGGAATCAAAAATCGTTATAAATGCGAAGACGGAGAGAGCTGTGCCTCCCTCGCAGTCTCGGCAGCCCGCAGGGCGGTGGAAAAGGGTGGTATTGATGTGCGGGACATCGGGGCAGTCATTGTTGCGACATCCACACCGGACACCATCTTTCCCACGGTTGCTGCTACCATACAGAAGGAATTACAGTTGCCGGAAGAGGTCATGGCCTTTGACATCAGTGTGGCGTGCACGGGATTTCTGTACGGTCTGAAGCTTGCCCACGGTCTTCTGCAGACGATGAATCGGAAATATGTCCTGGTGGTTGGCAGTGAACAGCTGTCCAGAATTCTGGATTACCGGGACCGCTCCACCTGCATTCTCTTCGGAGACGGAGCAGGGGCCGCGATAATCGGTGCGTCGGATGCACAATATGTGCAGAAGATCTGGACCAGATGCGACCACGACGCGTTGAATTGTCAGGGGGTCGGCGGTGAGGACTGCTTTGTGCACATGCGGGGCAACGATGTCTTCAAGTTCGCAGTCACAGCGCTGGAACAGGCGCTTGAGGAAGTGCTGGAGGAAGCGAATTGCACGCTGGAGGATGTGGATTATGTGGTCTGTCATCAGGCCAATCTGAGAATCATTCAGCATGTCAGCAAGAAATACCCGGCATACGCGGACAAGTTTTATATCAACATTGATCGCTACGGAAACACATCATCCGCCAGTATACCGATCGCCATTGATGAACTGACGGAAGCAAACACAGACAGGACCGGCATGAAGCTGTTGTGTATCGGTTTCGGCGCCGGACTTACCTGGAGCGGAGCAATTGTAGAGGTGAACAGAAAATGAGATTGGATGAGATGCTTGGAATCAAATACCCCTTTATTCAGGGAGGAATGGCAAATATCGCGACCGGAGAATTTGCGGCAGCAGTCAGCAACGCAGGCGGTCTGGGCTTGATCGGTGCGGGCGGCATGAACACCGAACAGCTGAAGGAGAATATCCACAAGTGCAAGAGTCTTACCGATAAGCCCTTCGGTGTGAATCTGATGCTTATGAATCCCGAGGCAGACAAGATGGCAGAGCTTCTGGTGGAGGAAGGTGTCAAAATCGTGACCACCGGTGCCGGCAATCCTGCCAAATATATGGCCATGTGGAAAGAGAACGGCATGATTGTGATTCCTGTTGTATCCGCTTCCATTCTTGCCGTTAAGATGCAACAGTGCGGTGCGGATGCGGTGATTGCGGAGGGTACCGAGAGCGGCGGTCATGTGGGCGAAATGACCACGATGGCGCTGGTTCCCCAGATTGTGGATGCCGTTACCATTCCCGTCATTGCAGCAGGGGGAATCGCAGACGGAAGACAGCTTGCGGCAGCATTTGCCCTGGGTGCCATAGGAGTACAGCTGGGAACCTGTCTGCTTGCCTCCGAGGAATGCCCCATCCATGAGGCATATAAGGCGGCTGTTTTGAAGGCAAAGGACAACGATACGATTGTGACCGGAAGAATTACCGGCACTCCCGTCCGTATCATCAAGAATGCCATGGCCCGCGAGTATGTAAAGCAGGAAAAGGCCGGTGCAGATAAGATGGAATTGGAGAAGTTCACACTGGGTTCCCTCCGCCGTGCGGTGTTTGAGGGAGATGTAAAAACCGGATCCCTCATGGCCGGACAGGTCGTGGGACAGCTCAAGGAGATCAAGCCGATTCGTCAGATCTTTGAAGACATATATGCGGGCTACCGGGAAACCGTTGCCGGGCTGCAGGCATAAGAGAGTATGGAGAGCAGCTGCAGGCGTCTGCGGAATGAGGATTATTATGGATATCAAGAACAAACATCTGGAGATACCGCTGATACAAGG
>CAMAGI010000093.1 GCA_945833775.1 uncultured Lachnospiraceae bacterium | reverse complement strand
AATTCCGCGAGAAGCTGCGTGCCTTTGTATAGGACAGGCAGTTATCATCGGTAAAACAGGAGGAGTCGGCATCTTGCGGTGCCGAAGCAAAAAAATGAGTGCGGAGAAATTAGCGGATAAAAGATCGGGATCATCGCGTCCCGAATGGATTCGATTGAGCGGTACGGTATTCGGTTCGCTGCTGTATGCCATCGGAATCAATCTTTTTGTGGTGCCTGCAGGGCTGTACACCGGCGGTCTGATGGGAATCTGTCAGGTGATTCGAACGGTGCTGGTGGACTATGTGGGTATCCGTTTTGGCACGCTGGATATTGCGGGTATCATTTACTATGTCTTAAATATTCCGATCTTTTTCATGGCGTACCGGAATATGGGAAAGCGGTTCTTTTTTCGAACCCTTCTCGGAGTGACGGTCATGACGGCAGGTATGTCTCTGTGTCCGGCGATTCCGATTGTGGCGGAGGACACATTGGCATCCGCGATTGTCGGTGGAATTATATCCGGTGCAGGCGTCGGAATCCTGCTTCGCATGGGCGCATCCGGCGGAGGTATGGATGTGATCGGCGTGCTTATGATTAAGCGCAGTAAGAACTTCAGCGTGGGCAAGATCAACCTTCTGGTCAATGCTGTTTTGTACGGCAGCTGCTTTTTTCTGTTCAGTATTCAGACGGTGGTCTATTCCATTATCTTTGCAGCTGTTTACGGGGTTGCGATCGACCGGGTACACACTCAGAACATCAACGTGGAAGTGAACATCATCACCAAGGCCAACACCACGGCTCTGGAGAAGGAAGTGTTCGAAGAGATGGGCCGTGGAATTACAAAGTGGACCTCCATGGGTGCCTATACCTATGAACAATCCCATATTCTGTATATTATGTTGTCCAAATACGAGGTGAATCAGTTAAAAGCCATCGTACACAAATATGATCCGGACGCTTTCATCGTGGTGAACGAGGGTGTCAGCGTGGACGGAAACTTTCTCAAAAAGCTATAGCGGCTCCGGGGGACCATAAGAAAAAATGTTACTGTTGCAACAGATGGTGGTGCTTTTTGCACTGATGCTGATCGGATTCTACATCCGCAGAAAAGAATATATCAGTGATGAGACCTGCAGACATCTTTCCTGGATGGTGGTCAATATTGCCAACCCGGCATTGGTGGTGTCCGGCAGCCTGAACAGTGAAGAGACTCTTCGCGGACAGGCTTTTTTGGAGACCATTGTTTTGGTGGCGGCAGTTTATGCGCTATTGTTTTTGGTGAGTATTCTTCTGCCGTATATCTGCCGGGTGCCTGGGAGGAATGTCGGTGTTTACCGGGTGATGATGATCTTTTCCAACATCGGATTTATGGGATTTCCGCTGATCAACGCAGTTTATGGAAGTGATGCGCTTCTGCGTGCTTCCCTGTTTCTGATCCCCTATAATCTGTTGATCTATACCTATGGAATTGCAGCTCTTAAGCCGAAGGAAGAACAGGCTCCCTCGGGGGAGAGTACACGAAAATTTCGCGGGATAATGAAAAAGGTCCTGAATATCGGAGTATTAAGCTGTATTGTGGCGATGGTGATTTCTTTTACCGGTTGGAGGGCGCCGGACTTTGTCCGAACGACCGTTACGAATCTGAGCAATCTGACCGCACCGTTAAGTATGCTGGTGATCGGTGCATCGATGGTGCAGATTAACCTGAGAGAGTTGTTTACGGACGCAAGGCTTCTGGTCTTCTCGGCGTTGAAGCTGCTGGTGATTCCGTTGATCGGGCTGTTCCTGCTGAAGCCCTTCGTAGCGGATCCGACGATGCTGGGGGTCTGTCTGGTCATGCTGTCCACACCCGTGGGAAGTATGACTGCCATGATGGCGCAGCAGTATGGCGGCGACTACGAGATGGCCTCCAAGGGCGTGGCATTGACCACAATTCTGTCAGTGGCCACGATCCCGCTGGTATCCATGCTGACCGGAATTTGATGATTTTTACCCGATAAGAGGCGATTCCTCGACGCAAAAGCGTCTGCGGAGTGGGGATTAGAGTGAAGAAGACAGGGATTTGTTATCCCTGTCTTCTTTGGTATACGGGTGAGTCAGGACAGCCTCAGTCTGCCCGATTTTGCAGTGCGGCAGCGATAAAGCCGCGGAACAGAGGATGGGGTCTGTTGGGGCGGGATTTTAACTCCGGGTGAGCCTGTGTTGCGATGAAGAAGGGATGCTCCGTGATCTCGCACATTTCCACAACACGATTGTCGGGAGAGGTACCGGACAGGCGCAGACCTTTTTCCATCAATTCGGTACGGAAATCGTTGTTCACCTCATAGCGGTGTCTGTGTCTTTCGTATATGGTCTCCTCTCCATAGAGCTTGTAAGCATTGGAGGCTTTGTCCAAAACACAGGGGTAGGATCCGAGCCGCAGGGTTCCGCCAATGTCCACTACGCCGTTTTGATCCGGGAGAAGTGCGATGACGGGGTGCTTGGTGTCGGGATTGATTTCAATGCTGTGTGCATCCGCGTATCCCAACACATTTCGAGCGTATTCCACGATGGTAAGCTGCATACCCAGACATAGTCCCAGAAAAGGAATCCTGTGCGTACGTGCGTAGTTGATTGCAGTGATCATACCCTCGATTCCGCGGGAGCCGAAGCCGCCGGGAACGATAATTCCGTCGCAGTCCGAAAGGAGCTCCTGTACATTTTCCGCAGTGACGGTCTCCGAGTCAATCCATTTGATATGAACGGTTGCGTGGTTGGTGATACCGCCATGCTTAAGAGCCTCTACCACACTGATGTAAGCGTCGTGAAGGGAGACGTATTTGCCGACGAGGGCAATCTGTACTTCATCGGTTGGATGACGGAGATCATCCACCATTTTCTCCCAGTCCGACAGATCCGGTTCGGGGCATTCCAGATGGAGACACTCGCAGGCAACCTGTGCCAGATGTTCTTTCTCCATGGCGAGAGGTGCTTCGTACAGATATTTCACGTCCAGGTTCTGAAGGACATGGCTGCTGGGAACGTTGCAGAAGAGCGCAATCTTATCCCGGATGCCGTCGTCAATGGGATGCTCGCTTCGACACACGATAATATCCGGCTGAAGTCCCATCCCCTGCAGGTCTTTCACGCTTGCCTGAGTGGGTTTCGTCTTCAATTCCTGGGAGGCGTTCAGGTAGGGAATCAGAGTGACATGGATCAAAATAGCGTTCTCGTGCCCGACATCATGCTGGAACTGGCGGATGGACTCGAGAAAAGGCTGGCTCTCGATATCCCCCACGGTTCCGCCGACTTCGATGATAGCAATTCGGGTATCGGTATCCTCATCGTTGGTATAAAAACGACTCTTGATCTCGTTTGTGATGTGGGGAATGACCTGAACCGTACCTCCGCCGTAATCGCCGCGCCGTTCCTTCTGTAATACGGACCAGTAAACCTTGCCGGTGGTCACGTTGGAATTCTTGTCCAGGCTCTCGTCGATAAAGCGCTCGTAATGTCCCAGATCGAGATCGGTTTCCGTACCGTCGTCGGTGACAAATACCTCACCGTGCTGTACGGGATTCATGGTTCCGGGATCGATGTTGATATAGGGATCAAATTTCTGCATGGTCACCTTGTAACCGCGGGCCTTCAGCAATCTTCCCAGAGATGCGGCTGTGATCCCCTTTCCGAGACCGGATACGACACCACCTGTAACAAATACATATTTGACTGACATAATAAATCCCTCCTCTTTGGATAGTTGGTAATAAAAAAGAGCAAAAGACTCCCTTGATGAGCTCCTTTGCTCTAAAATATCCTTATGAATATTGCAGATCCCCTTATGAAAAGGGAAAATCGGCTGTTAATTGTGGTACAAACCCTGGGACTGATACTCGGGCTCACAGGTCAGATTGACGCCCAGCTTTCGGAAGACATTGCGGTCCACCTGGGAGAGAATCACGCTGGAGTGAACCTCGGAGCCACGCAGATTCTCAAGCTGTGCAATCGCTCTTCTGGCCTTTTCGTCGGTGGCGGCACAGATCGAAAGAGCAATCAGCACCTCATCTGTGTGAAGCCTGGGATTGCGGTTGTGGAGGTGTTCCACCTTCAGTTCCTGAATGGGCTCAATAATGGTGGGTGCTATAAGCTGATCACCGTCATCGATGCCGGCCAGGGCCTTTAATGCGTTCAAAAGCATGGCAGATGAGGCACCCAGTAGCTCGCTGGTCTTTCCGGTAATGATCCGTCCGTCAGGCAGTTCGATCGCTGTTGCGGGCTCTCCGGTCAATGCCGCCTTGGTGTTGGCCGCACTCACTACGGGCCTGTCCGCCGTTGTGACTTCCGCCTGTTTCATCAGAAGTTCCAGTTTTAAAATCTGTTCGTCGTCTGCATTTCCCTGCCGCTTCTGACAGAGCGTATTATAATATCTTCGGATGATCTCCTGTCGGGAGGCAACCCGGGTGGCTTCGTCGTCAATGATTCCGTAGCCGGCCATATTTACGCCCATATCGGTGGGAGATTTATAGGGACATTCTCCCATGATTGTCTCAAACATCGCGCGCAGCACGGGGAAAACCTCCACGTCCCGATTGTAGTTGACGGTGGTCTCTCCGTAGGCTTCCAGATGGAAAGGATCAATCATGTTGACATCGTTCAGATCCGCCGTGGCAGCCTCATATGCCAGATTGACCGGGTGCTTAAGAGGCAGATTCCAGATGGGGAAGGTCTCATATTTTGCGTAGCCCGCCTTGATACCGCGCTTGTATTCATGATACAGCTGGGAGAGGCAGGTCGCCATCTTTCCGCTTCCGGGTCCGGGGGCGGTGATCACCACAAGGGAACGGGTGGTTTCAATATATTCATTGCGCCCGTAGCCTTCGTCGCTGACAATGAACGGAATGTTGGAAGGGTAGCCGGCGATGGGATAATGTCTGTATACTTTAATTCCGAGGGATTCCAGTTTCTTCTGGTATGCGATGGCGCTGGGCTGCCCTGCAAAACGGGTCATGCAGACACTTCCCACGTACAGGCCGTATCCGCGGAATGCATCAATCAGACGCAGGACATCGAGGTCATACGTGATTCCCAGATCCGCTCTCACTTTGTTCTTCTCGATATCGGCAGCGTTGATGACGATGACAATCTCTGCTTCCTCCTTCAACTGTGCCAGCATATTGATCTTGCTGTCGGGCTTGAAGCCGGGAAGGACTCGGGAAGCGTGATAATCATCGAAGAGCTTGCCGCCGAATTCCAGATAAAGCTTGCCGCCAAAGGCAGCGATACGCTCTTTGATACGCTCGGATTGCATGCGCAGATATTTATCATTATCAAAACCGATTTTGTTCATGAAAATCCCTCCGCCCAAAAAACAAAATACATATTTCATCATACTAAAAAAATGAAGGAAAAGCAATAACTATTTGCGCCCGAAAGGGAATTTTTTAGGGATATATTTTTAGAAATCTTTCATAAACATGAACTTTTTTTCACAATTCCGCTATTGATTTATCCCTGTTTAATCCATATAATAAAATGGACTGCAAATACGAAGTCGACAATCAGGTAAATGAGGTAATCGGTTAGATGGAAGAATTCGATAACGGCGGATATAACAATAATAACAACGGCAGAAACGGCGGGAACGGCAATGGCGGCGGAAACGGCGGACAGGCTCCCAAGCGGCCCAATACGTTTATGCTGGTCTTCATGGCACTCTTTTCGGTGTTCCTGGCGTTTGTACTGTACAGCTTTGCCTTCGGCGGAAGTGACGGTGCTACAGAGGTTCCCTATACTATTTTTCTTCAGGAACTGGGAAACGGAAATGTAAAAGCCGTACAGGTGGATTATGAGAATGCGAAGATTACGTTCACGACGAACGAGAGCATCGCATACACTCAATCCAACGGCCTGGGACAGAACGGTTCGGGACTGTATCCCTTCCTTCTCACCGAGCAGCAGAAGATCTACACCACGATGATCATGGAGGATCTCACCACGCTGACGGGCAGATTGACGGAGCATAACGTGAGCGGTGAACGCATTGTCAATTCCAGTTTCTGGATGGATATTTTTATATCGGTGATCCTTCCGCTGGTACTGATGTGGATTCTGCTCGGATTTCTGTTCCGCAGAATGGGCGGAAGCGGCGGCCCCATGGGCGTTGGTAAGACCAATGCAAAGGTGTATGTGCAGAAGGAGACGGGTGTCACCTTCAAGGATGTTGCAGGAGAAGATGAGGCCAAGGAGTCTCTGGTTGAGGTTGTCGATTTCCTGCACAATCCCCAGAAATATTCGAAGATCGGTGCGAGACTGCCCAAGGGAGCATTGCTTGTGGGACCTCCCGGAACCGGAAAAACATTGCTTGCAAAAGCGGTTGCGGGAGAAGCGCATGTTCCGTTTTTCTCCCTGACGGGCTCCGACTTCATTGAGCTGTATGTGGGTGTCGGCGCGAGCCGTGTCCGTGATCTGTTTAAGGAAGCGACCAAGAACGCGCCCTGCATTATTTTCATTGATGAGATTGATGCAATCGGACGAAGCCGTGACTCAAAGTACGGCGGCGGAAACGAGGAGCGTGAGCAGACACTGAATCAGCTGCTCTCCGAGATGGACGGCTTTGACAGCTCCAAGGGTATTCTGATTCTGGGTGCGACCAACCGACCCGAGATACTGGATAAGGCGCTTTTGCGCCCCGGTCGTTTTGACCGTCGCATCATTGTGGACAAGCCGGATCTCAAGGGACGTGTGGAGATTCTTAAGGTTCATGCCAAGAATGTTAAGATGGACGAGACAGTGGATCTGGATGCGATTGCTCTCGCAACCAGTGGTGCCGTAGGTTCCGATCTGGCCAATATGATCAATGAGGCTGCGATCAATGCGGTCAAGGAGGGCCGTGAGTTCGTCAGCCAGAAGGATCTGTTCAATGCGGTCGAGGTAGTCCTTGTGGGCAAGGAGAAGAAGGATCGCATCATGAGCAAGGAGGAGCGCAAGATCGTATCCTACCATGAGGTGGGACACGCCCTGATCAGTGCTCTTCAGAAGAATTCCGAGCCCGTGCAGAAGATAACCATTGTGCCCCGTACCATGGGCGCTCTGGGCTACGTAATGCATGTGCCGGAGGAAGAAAAATATCTGAACACCGAGGCAGAACTCAAGGATATGCTGGTGGGTCTGGTGGGCGGCCGTGCCGCTGAGGAAGTGGTATTCGGCAATGTGACGACCGGGGCCGCAAACGATATTGAGCGGGCCACGGAGATTGCCCGCAATATGATCACCCGCTATGGCATGAGTAAGCGCTTTGGACTGATGGGTCTTGCCACAGTCGAGAGTCAGTATCTGGAGGGCAGAACCGCACTCAACTGCAGTGATAAAACCGCTGCGGATGTGGACGAAGAGGTTATGCTGCTGCTTAAGGAAAGCTATGAGAAAGCTCTGGAGATGCTGCGTGAGAATCGCGATGTAATGGATAAGCTGGCGGAATTCCTTATCGAAAAGGAGACCATCACCGGCAAGGAATTCATGAAGATTTTCCGCCAGGCAAAGGGGTTGCCCGAGCCGGAAGAGTCGGAGGAGAAAGAAGAACAGGCGCAGTCCGCGGACAATGCGGCGCAGGAGAAGGACTCGGAGGAACCGGTTTGTGCAGACAAAGCTGCGGAGACAGAGGATGCAAAGATTGCCCATACCGGCCCTGTCTGGTCGGAGTCCGGTCAGCTGATATTGCAGCCCGGCGAGGAACCGCAGGATGCTTCATCCGATGGCAACAATCCCCGGGATGATCGACCGGTGGGACGTTTCTCCGGCGGAAAGTTTGATTGATGTTTAATTTTGAGGAAGAACTGAAAAAGCTCCCGAACAAGCCGGGAGTCTATATCATGCGCGATGAGAAGGACACTATCCTTTACGTGGGGAAGGCTATCAACCTTCATAACCGCGTCCGATCCTACTTTCGGGAGAATATCGGGCGCGGCCCCATGATCGACAAGATGGTGACCCTCATCGCGCGTTTTGAATATATCATTACGGACTCGGAGTTGGAAGCGCTGGTGTTGGAGAACAATCTGATCAAAGAACATTCTCCGAAGTACAATACGCTTTTAAAGGACGACAAGACCTACCCTTATATCAAGGTTACCCTGGGGGAACCCTATCCCAGAATCCTGTTTTCCAGAACCATGAAGAAGGATAAATCCCGGTATTTCGGGCCCTATACCAGTGCCACGGCAGTGAAAGACACCATTGATCTGCTGAACAAGCTCTATATGCTGCGCACCTGTAACCGCACGCTTCCCAGAGATATCGGACTGGAGCGCCCCTGTCTGAATTATCATATCAAGCAGTGTTCTGCGCCCTGTCAGGGTTATGTGAGCCGGGAGGAGTACCGCGCCCGGGTGGAAGATGCGTTGGACTTTTTGAACGGGAATTACGGTGCCATTTTAAAGGATCTGGAGAGTCGGATGAAAGAAGCCGCGGAGGCTATGGAGTTCGAGGAAGCCGCCAGGTTGCGAGACCTTCATGCCAGCGTAAAGAGTGTCGCTCAGAAGCAGAAGATCACAGACGGTGTGGGGGAAGACAAGGATATTATTGCAATGTACCGCGATGAGACAGAAGCCGTCGTCCAGGTATTTTTTGTCCGTGACGGAAAGCTGATCGGTCGCGAGCACTATTATATGACAAATGTGTCGGGAAACGACAGGGCATCCGTTCTGCAGGACTTTGTAAAACAGTTTTACGCGGGAACCCCTTTTATTCCGCGGGAATTGATGCTGCAGTATGAAATAGAGGATGCCGGGTTGATTGAAAAATGGCTTTCCGAGCGACGGGGGTCCAGGGTGTACATCCGGGTTCCCAAGATCGGAACCAAGGAGAAGCTTGTGGAGCTGGCTGCCCAGAATGCAAAGCTGGTACTGACACAGGATCGCGAAAAGTTGAAGCGCGAGGAGGGTCGCACCATCGGCGCAGTGAAGGAGATCGAGAATCTGCTCGGTTTGTCCGGCATTGTCCGCATGGAGGCATTCGATATCTCCAACACCAACGGTTTTGAAAACGTGGGTTCCATGGTGGTGTATGAAAAGGGAAAACCCAAGCGCAGCGATTACCGCAAATTCCGGATGAAAACGGTTGCCGGCCCGGATGACTACGCCTGCATGCGGGAGGTGCTCACACGGCGTTTCACACACGGTATGGAGGAGAGCAGCAGGCTGCAGCAAAAGGACCTGGACCGGGAGTTCGGAAGTTTTACCAGGTTTCCGGACCTGCTGCTTATGGACGGTGGAAGAGGTCAGGTCAACATTGCTCTGGAAGTGTTAAACGAGCTACACATCAACATTCCGGTCTGCGGGATGGTCAAGGATGACAACCACCGCACAAGAGGACTGTATTTTAACAACAAGGAGCTTCCCATCGATACCCGCTCGGAGGGCTTTAAGCTGATCACCCGCATTCAGGATGAGGCGCATCGTTTTGCGATCGAGTATCACCGATCGCTTCGAAGCAAAGCTCAGGTGAAGTCTGTGCTGGATGATATACCCGGTGTCGGCCCTGCGCGCAGAAAAGCATTGATGAGGCACTTCAAGTC
>CAMAGI010000092.1 GCA_945833775.1 uncultured Lachnospiraceae bacterium | reverse complement strand
TAGTTCTTTGATGATAGTTCCATTTTGGATAAATCTATTTTGGGATGACTCTAATCTCATTTCATGGTTCTGTTCCGTCCAATGGACCGGACCGGCACTGTTGAGGATTACTCTGCACACCGGGGCTGCTAAGCCCGGTATCTCGTTTTCGCAGTAGGGGCTTACTTTTCTCGCTCCGCTTTAAGCCCGATATCGTGTTTTCGTAATAGAGGCTTACTTTTCTTGCTCCATTTTAAGCCTGATACCTTGTTTTCGTAGTTGAGGCTTACTTTTCCTGCTCCAATTTAAGCCTGATTTATTGCTTTTCGGATAAGGGCTTATTTCATGTGCTTTTTTGTAGGCCCGGTCAACGCTTTCCGCGATGCGGGCTTATTTCCCCGTCTATCTTATTCTATTTCTATTGCCGACCACCCAATGGATTCCCAGCCAATGGATTCCCACCCGAAGGATTTCCAGCCGCTGGATTCCCACCCAATGGATTCCCGTCCAATCGATAAGGATTACTTCCGAATCAGCTCATCGATACCTTCCAGCTCATACGCTTCACCGACCTGTCCTTCGATGTGCACATTGTCAAGTGTCAAACGTGTCACATTCCCGGCATAGAGGCCTCTCTTGCTGGATTTATCAACACCTTCCGACATGGCGGGCACGTCACATTTTGCGTCATCCGCGTAACTGACAAAGATGTCTTTCATGTAAATTTCCTCCACCTTGGCCTCCGGAAGTCCTTCAAAATAAGCCGCTGCCACATGGCAGTTGGTACACTGCATATTCTCAAACACCAGCTTTTTAATAACAGGTGTTCTCTCATCCACCGGATAGGGTTCGCGGGACTGAACATACCTGGTTCTTCCGTCCGGGTCACAGAAATAGAAGGAATTCACCACCAGCGGAGTCATCACATGATCCAGGGTGAGATTGCGGAATGTGATATCACTCAGGATCGCATCCTTCCCCCTTCCGCGTCGGGTTTTGATCCGCAGTCCTCTGTCCGTGTGGCGGAAAATACAGTCCTCCACCGTCAGATTGACAACTCCGCCGGCCATTTCACTGCCCAGCGTAACCGCACCGTGTCCGTTTTCCATCAAGCACTGGCGAATCCGAATATTCTCGGAGGGACGCTTCCACTTTCTTCCCATGTAAATCTTGCCGCTCTTGACTGCGATACAGTCATCCCCGAGGGAGAAACGAACACCGAGCACATCCACATTTTTGCAGGATTCCGGGTCCAATCCATCCGTATTGGGTGAAATTGCGGGATTTTCCACGTTTAATCCGATGAACTTCAGGTCATCACTGAAGTAGGGATGCAGGGTCCAGGAAGGAGAATTGCACACATGAACTCCCTGCAATGTCACGTTTCGACAATGATTGATAAAGAAGAGACGCGGCCGGAAGATCTCCAATTCCCGGACGCCCTTCCACCAGTTATCCCAGGAGGCATCTCCATTGATACAGCCCTCGCCGTAAATCACCACATTCTCTACGTTTACACCGCAGATGATGCCGGTGTACATCGGGAGCGGGTTGCCCTCCCAGGAGCCCAGATTGTACTCATCCGTCTCATCATAGCTCTGAAACAGACCATCGAAAACCGGAAATTTCTCCCGCTCCGTAAATGCCTTCAGCTCAGCCCCCTTCGCCAGCTCCAGCTTCAGATTGCTCTTTAAAAACAGGCTGGTGATGCGATAGGTTCCCGCGGGAATCAGGACTCTGCTGTCCGCAGGACAGGCCATGATGGCTGCCTGGATGAAATGGGTGTCATCGGACTCCCCGTCTCCCTTGGCGCCAAAGCGGGTAACATCCAGCGTCACAAACTCGTAGTCGGTCTTCACCGTAATCTCCCCGAGCGGTGCGCCGAAAGACTCCCCCTCCATTGCACAGACCGCTATCCGGTACTCACTGTCCGGCTTTAGGCCACAGACGGAAGTAATGGTATGTTCGGTTGTGCCGTACTCCCTGTCATTGACCTTGATGCCGTAAGTCTCTTTTGTAAAATACCGGCCGCCGTCCGCAATCTCGATCACAGCGTTTCTTGCCGTATGCATAATATGTTTGATTTCCATATCGTTATCCTTTCTGAATCAGCATTATAATAACACTTGTTTTCATTTGGAGCACCATCTAAACTCCCGCTGTAAAACAGTTCCTTCAGCAATACTGCTCGTACTTCTCTGCCAACAGCACATGCATGGCACTCGCCTTTTTCACGGCAGCGCGAAAGACCGAATCTGCGGCTTCGCTGCACTCCGCATTCTGCTTACAGTGCCCGGATTCCTCATAAAAGGCCTCGATCACAAGCTTTGCGTCTGTCCGGAAAAGATCCACCAGATCCCGATAGTACTCGTAAATCTGCGGACTCACATATTCGATGGTATCAATCAAAAGTGCCAGAAAGGCTGCTGCCTTTTCGTGTGTTAAATCTTCTTTTAACCGATGATCCAAAGCTTTTATCTGCGCAACCAGATCGGGATATCCCTCTTTTTTGTTGCAGGTACTCTCATAGGCTGCATAGACAGGGTATGCATACCCTGCAAGTTTTCCTTCATCCGCATCCTGCCCAGTCAGATCAAAACTTCCGTCCTCTTTGCGGGGCAGTTCCTTTAAAACCTCCACAATCTCAGCGGCGGCTTCCACATTTCCATTTCCAATCTCCTGTTTTGCATTCATCAATTTCTGAAGCATTTCCGTCACCTCTCTCTTTTATAAACAAAGGTACACACAAAACAGAATCTGTCTTATGTGTACCTCTTCCTACTTCTCGTCCCTTACAGGGTTACGCCCTGTTTGAAAATAGCCATATCGTGGAAGCCTGCAGCCTCACTGCGCACCTGTCTGCCGCTTGCGGTCTCTACGACAAGGTCAAACAACTTCTGTGTCTCATCCGCCATATTGCTGTCTTCTACCAGAACCCCTGCGTTGAAGTCGATCCAGTTCTGCTTCTGTCCTGCCAGACGGGAATTGGTCGCAATCTTCATGGTCGGAACGGGGGATGCAAAGGGAGTTCCCCGCCCGGTGGTAAACAATACAATATGTGCCCCTGCCGCAGCAAGTGCAGTGGATGCCACCAGATCATTGCCGGGTGCACTCAACAGATTAAGGCCGGGGGTCTGAACCTGCTCTCCGTACGCCAGAACGCCCTTCACAAGTGCGCTTCCGGACTTCTGCGTGCATCCCAGAGACTTGTCCTCCAGCGTGGAAATACCACCCTTCTTGTTGCCAGGGGAGGGATTCTCGTAAATGGTCTGATTGTGACTCTTAAAATAGTTCTTAAAGTCATTGATCAGATCAACGGTCTTTTCGAAAAGTTCCTCATTGGCACAGCGGTTCATCAGAATCGTCTCTGCGCCGAACATCTCGGGAACCTCGGTGAGAATCGTCGTGCCGCCCTTGGAGATCAAAAGATCGGAAAAACGCCCCACCAGAGGGTTGGCGGTGATGCCGGAAAGCCCGTCGCTTCCACCGCATTTCATTCCGATGATCAGTTTGCTCACGCTGATCGGCTCTCTGTGAAAGGTCCCTGCGAAATCAGCCAGTTCCTTGACAAGCTCCACAGAGTCGGCAATCTCATCCTCATGTTCCTGGGAAACCAGAAACTTAATACGTCTGTCATCATAATCACCGATGTAGGGCTTTAACACATCGATATTGCTGTTCTCACAACCCAGCCCGAGCACCAGGACACCACCCGCATTGGGGTGTTTTATCAAATCTGCCAGGATGGTTCTGGTGTGCTCCTGATCGTCTCCCATCTGGGAGCAGCCATAAGGATGGGGGAAGGCAATGACCTCTCCCACCGTCTCGTGACCGACAGGATTTTCCTTCAACCAGGCATTTGCCTCGCGGGCAATGGCCGTAGCTACATTGTTGACACAGCCGACTGTGGGAATCACCCAGATGTCGTTGCGCACACCGACTTTTCCGTCTTTTCGGTCGAAGCCCTGGAACGTGACATCCCCGGTCTTTTTTTCACCGGCTTCTCCTGCGAGCACGGCGGGAACCGGATCGTAGGAGTATTCCAGAAGATCCCCCAGGGCAGTCTTTACATTGTGTGTGTGGATCCAGCCGCCCGCCTTGATCGCTTCCCTGGCATTGCCGATGCGATAACCGTACTTGATTACCTCACCGCCTGCGGGAATGTCACAAATCGCCATCTTGTGACCGGCGGGAATCTCTTCCAGCGCGGTGACACACACCCGGGTGCCGTCCTTTTCCACAGCGATGGTCTCGCCGGCGGGAATCACCTGCAGTGCGACCACCACATTGTCGTTATCGTGTATCTTTAAGAAATTTTGCATAATGCAGCCCTCATTCCATTCGTCTTGATGTCATCCAGGTAAGCTACGATTGCATCGGTAAGTCCGGGAACCTGATTCAGATCCTGACCGTGGAAATCCTCTCTTCCGAGGTAAGCCGTCACGAAGGAACGGGTATCCTTTCTGCAGTTGTCGCGGAAGAACTCCAGAACCGGCATATCATCCTTAATCGGATAGCTCTCCCCGTTGCGATTACCGATCAGGGCGCCGTCCTTAATCTCATCGCCGCAGTAGAATGCCATCAGCGCTGCGATGGAGAAGGTTAAGTGCGCGGGGAGCTTGCCGAACTTGTCAACATAACCGAGGAAGCTGGGCAGGCATCTTGCTCTCCACTTGGATACGGAATTTAAGGAGATTGCCAGCAATGCGTGATCCACATAGGGATTGTTGAAGCGGTTTACAACCTCACCGGCGAAGGCCTTCAGCTCATCCTCGGGAAGTGTCAGCGTGGGAATCACTTCGTCGAATATCGTCTTATTCATGAAATCACGAATGTCCGCGTCCTCCATGGACTGTCTTACGATGTCATTGCCGCACAGCCAGGAAGCGAGAACAAAGGAGGTGTGTGCACCGTTTAAGATGCGCACCTTTCTCTGCTTATAGGGGTGATGGTCATCCGTAAACACAACGGGGAGACCGGCTCCGGGAAGATCAAACTCCTTGCTGATGTCCTTGTCGGACTCGATTACCCAGAGTGCAAAAGGCTCGCCGGTTACCATAATGCGGTCCTCGTAGCCCAGCTTCTCCCACTCCTCCTTCTCGGTAGCGCGAGGATAGCCGGTGACGATACGGTCCACCAGAGTAGCGGTAAATACGCAGGCTTCCTCAACCCACTTTTTAAAGGCATCGGACAGTCCCCAGTTTGCAATCTGCTGCAGAACGCATTTCTTTAACATAATACCGTTGTCATCGATCAACTCCACGGGAAGCATCACAAGGCCCTTGGTCGGATCACCTGCAAAGGTCTCAAATCTATGGTATAAAAACTTGGTCAGCTTACCGGGGAAGGACTTGGGAGGATTCAGCTCAAAGCTGTCGGTCTCATCGTAGACAATGCCCGCCTCCGTGGTGTTGGATACAACAAACCGCAGCGTGTCGATCTCTGCAAGGCCCATGTACTTCTCATACTCGTTGTAGGCATCCACTGCATCCGCAACGCTGGTAACAATGCGGTTGATGATCTTGCCCTCGCCGTCCACATTTCCGCGGAGCGAAACCGTGTACTGGCAATCCTGTGCATGAAAACTATCAAGGCTTCCGAAGTTGATGGGTTTGATCAGGACGATATCGCCGTCAAATTTTCCCTGCTCATTTGCAATATCAATCATGTAATCCACAAATGCACGCAGGAAATTTCCCTCACCAAACTGTACCACTTTGATAGGTCTTTCTTTCTTACCGGTCATTGTTTTGTTTAATGCTTCCATTTTCCACTCCTTCTCGTCTGCCGACGCAGACATTTTCTCGTTTCATCCGTTCCTTCTCCTCACAGCATCTGAAAGCCGCTTCCGGACAGTGCCTATGAACAGCACCCCTGGACGGCATCGTGCTGTAAGTACTTACATCTTCAATTCTACTTCGAAATGCGCGTTTCGTCAACCTGAATTTTTCCAGAAAAAATCAAAAAATATCAGTTCAGAAAATAAAATGAACACTTGAAAAAAAAGAACGGGTTCGTTATAATGCAAATAAAGGATTTATGAAACTACTTACATTTGAGGTTTTCACGATGAATATTTATGACATTTCGGAGAAGGCGGGCGTATCTATTGCCACTGTATCCAGAGTTTTGAACGGTGCCACCAACGTCAGTGAAAAGACCAAGCAGAAGGTTCTCGCCGTCATCGAACAATATGAATACACACCGAACGCATTTGCCCGCGGCCTCGGGTTGAACACCATGAACACCATTGGCGTCATGTGTGCCGACAGCTCCGATCTCTACCTCGCCAAAGCCATCTACTACATCGAACAAAAGCTTCGCGCAAACGGATATGACAGCATTCTCTGCTGCACCGGCTATGATCTGGCGGCCAAAATCAAGGCCATGAATCTTCTGATCACCAAGAAGGTGGACGGAATCATTCTCGTGGGTTCCAACTTTATCTACGACAGGGAATCCGACAACAAGTACATAATCGATGCCGCCGCCCAGGTTCCCGTTATGCTTTTGAACGCCGCTTTTGAAAGCCCCAATGTGTACAGTATCGTCTCCGACGATTTCACTTCCATCCACGATGCAACGGTCGAAATGATCCGCTCCGGGGTGGAGGATATCGTGTATTTCTACAATTCCAATTCCTACAGCGGGAAGCGCAAGCTGGCCGGTTACCGCGCCGCCATGGAAGAGCACGGGCTGCTTTATGACGAGCGCCTGATGCAGTTTTACCAGGGTTCCCACGAGGATATTGCCGCCATGACCGCTCATCTTACGGCGCTTCGGGATACCGGATTTTCCTTCCACGGTCTCATCGCCGCCGACGACAATCTTGCCATTGCCGCCGTCAAGTACGCCAAGAAACACAATCTCTCCATTCCCGATGACTTCTCTGTTATCGGATACAACAACTCGCTGCTTTCCTGCTGCAGCGATCCGGAGATCACCAGCATAGACAACAAGCTGGAGACCCTCTGCCAGCACTTGATCACGACCCTTTTGGGGGTTCTGGGCGGAAACGAAATGCCCAAGATCACGGTTTTCAACGGCGAGCTGGTCACCCGCGGTACCACCCGCGCTACCACCCCGCAAGGCTGATGCAAAGTAAAATTGTTAACTGATGTACTACAATATATATCAAATAAAAAACGGAGGACATGAAATGAAAGCATTTATGGACAAAGATTTCCTTCTGGAAACCGAGACCGCAAAGAAACTGTTCCACGACTACGCAGAAAACACACCGATTCTCGATTACCACTGCCACATCAATCCCAGAGAAATCGCTGAGGATCGCCAGTTTGACAACATCACCCAGGTATGGCTGGGCGGCGATCACTACAAGTGGCGTTTTATGCGTTCCTGCGGTGTTGAGGAAAAGTACATCACCGGCGACGCTTCCGATTACGAGAAGTTCTGCAAGTGGGCGGAGTGCCTCGGCAAAGCAATCGGAAATCCCCTCTTCCACTGGAGCCATCTTGAGCTTCGCAAATACTTCGGCTACACCGGCGTACTGAGCGCCAAAACCGCCGATGAAGTGTGGAATCTTTGCAACGAAAAGTTAAGACAGCCCTCCATGAGCGTGCGCAATCTGATCAAGCAGAGCAACGTGACCCTGATCTGCACCACCGACGATCCCATTGATTCCCTCGAGTGGCACAAGAAGATCGCAGAGGACGAGACCTTTGATGTCATCGTTCTTCCCGCCTGGAGACCCGACAAGGCCATGAACATCGAGAAGCCCGATTATCCGGACTATCTGGAAAAGCTGGCTGCAGCGGCTGACATGCCCGAGATCACTTCCTTCGCTGCACTGAAGGAAGCCCTCCAAAAGCGTATGGATTTCTTTGCCTCCATGGGCTGCAACGTTTCCGACCACGCCCTGGAGTATGTCATGTACGCTCCCGCTACCGACGATGAAATCGAAGCCATCTTCTTAAAGAGACGCAATCGCATGGCCCTGACCAAGGCGGAGGAACTTCAGTTTAAGACGGCATTCATGCTCTTTGTCGGCAAAGAATATCACAAGCGCGACTGGGCTATGCAGCTCCACTACGGCTGCAAGCGCGACAACAATACCCCCATGTACCAGAAGCTCGGTCCCGATACCGGATACGATTGCATCAACAACTACGCACCTTCCTCCGAGATGGCAGATTTCCTGAATGCGCTGAATGCAACCGACGAGCTTCCCAGAACCATCCTTTACAGCTTAAACCCCAACGACAACCAGTCCATCGGCACCATCCTCGGCTGCTTCCAGGATTCCACCGCTGTGGCTAAGATTCAGCAGGGCAGCGCATGGTGGTTCAACGATCACAAGGTGGGTATGCAGGATCAGATGATCTCTCTGGCAAACCTGGGCAACCTCTCCGGTTTCGTGGGAATGCTGACCGACTCCAGAAGCTTCCTCTCCTACACCAGACACGAGTATTTCCGGAGAATTCTCTGCAACCTGATCGGCAACTGGGTGGAGAACGGTGAGTTCCCCGAGGATTACGATATCCTCTCCGAGATCGTGACCGGAATCTCCTACAACAACGCGAAGAAGTACTTCAACTTCCCCCTGTAATCCCGCAGATTGCACCGGAAGATCACGTAAAAACCCCCCGGTGGCTGAAACCGGGGGGTTTTTTGAATGAGAGAAAAGTATGAAAGGTATTTATCAACCTTCCTTTTCATATTACCTTAATTTTTTTTGACTTTCTAATGATTTTATGTCGTATATTTGAAATAATACTGTTTTTTTGTTATTATGTGACCCCTTGCACGGCTGCACTCTGCCCGTGTACGGTTCGGGAGGTTATTATGTCATCCATCACTATTTCCAACAAAGAAATCGATTGTATCACCGTCAGCCGCGGGAAACGATGCGCGGCTACCCATACACAGTCCGATCACAGTCACGCCTATTATGAGCTGTTTACCTTGTCCTCGGGGAGCTGCCGCTTTCTGCTAAAGGACAGTCTCTATTACCTGCATAAGGGCGATGTGGCACTGATCCCGCCCCACGAGCTGCACCACTCCATCTATCCGGAGGACAACCCCTGCGAGATCAACATTCTGTTTTTTAACAGAAGCCACCTCCCATCTCCCGAAATTTTCAAATTGAATGCCTTTGTGGGAAGCGTGCCGCTGCTCTATCAGCCGGACTATTTCGGATTGATCAACCGCATGCTCTCCGAGCAGACGCACATTGATGAATATTCCGATTCCTACATGCGCTGCTACCTTCATACTCTTTTGCTGCTCTTAGCCAGACACAGCGCGCTAAACGAAGACAGCGCAATGCTGCCCCATTCATCGGATATCAACATTGCGCTTGCCACCAAATATATTTATGCCAATTTTCAAAAACAGCTGACCCTGGAGGATGTATCCGCCGTGGCTTCCTTAAGTCCCACCTATTTCAGCAAGAAATTCAAGCTGACCACCGGTATGGGCTTCAAGGAGTACTTAAACTTCGTACGCTTAAAGCACGCTCAGGCCGCTCTGCTCACCACCGACAGCACCATCACCGATATTGCGCTGGAGTATGGCTTCAACGACAGCAACTACTTTAAGGATCTGTTCAAAAAAGAAT
>CAMAGI010000091.1 GCA_945833775.1 uncultured Lachnospiraceae bacterium | reverse complement strand
CTATCACATTCATTCAAACATCCCGGTTCATCTGGTGCAGAACTCACGTGCAAACTTACATTTTCTTATCAAGTCCGGAAAAGGCCACGGCCGCCCTTGTTTTTTCATAATTCGGTTGTTGACGTACTTTACTTGCCTGTTTATGTGCATTCTCCTATTTGGAATCCAAGATCATTTGCAAAAGAGGTTCGGGCAATATTGCTGCCCGAACCTCTTTCACATAAACCGATACCACGACTCTGAAAGTTCCTGAATATAAGCAAGGAAGTGATTGGCATCTGCAAAGACAATCTTTTCGTACCCTGCTTCCTCATGGAATGAAGCAATGCGTTCTTTTGTGCTGACCCATAGTGCTCTCATTTCTTCCTGCGTTGACATTGCTATCCCCCTCCTCAATTTACCCGGCGTTCCACAAACCACCTGCCAATATTATCACCGTTCAAGGCGGTGCTTCGCTCAAAGAATAGGTACGTTGGCTTTCCGTTGATCCAGATGGTGTAGCGGTCACCTTGACCACCTGCCTTTAACGCAGGAGATGGGATAATCGCAGAAACCCTATCAATGGTATATCGATGGCCATCCTCCCACACAATTGACTGTGGTTTCATAGTACCGTCTTCGCCGAAGTCCGCATTTACAGAAACATAGACTTTGATAGGCGGCGAATCATGCATTTTGCGTCAACTCCCCAAATAGCTCCGCCACCCGATCAAACTCCTTTGCTGAAGAATCTCCGAAGTTGAGATGTACGTCATCCCTCGTCCAGCCGCAAAGGCAATAGTCACCAGATGGACTAAGCTCAGAGGTGAAATACATGTTCTTCGGCGTTTTTTTGCCATAGCATAGATAGACAGCACGGCACAGAGGTGAGATTTTGGGCTTTGGCATTCGAATTCGAATAATAAGTGCGGAGTCCTTCTTATTCGTAAACTCCTGATAGTCAACAGAAAAGTCTTTATCGGAGTAAGGGCACTGATAAGATGGATTCGCCCGCTCTGCCTTTCTGTAGAAACCTCGTACCGCAGCCCCTTTGCTCTGCATGAGGGAAGCCATCAGCTGAGCCCCAGTTGCATACAGGGCCCGCGGCATTGCCTTATGTTCCAGAAAATATCGCACATCAAATTCAATAGGCACCTTATGCTCCCTTCTCCGTAAAGAACTCTGCCAGCGAGATTCCAAGTCCTTGGCAAACCAATTCGATGGTTTCAATTTGCAGCTGGCCTCCACGCTTCTCCGTATTCTTCAAGGTTGAATACGGCACAGAGCAAAGCTGTGCCAAACGGAAAAGCGTGAGGTTGCGTTCGCCCGCTAACTCCATTACTCTTGCTATTGTGTTCATACAGCCTCCCACCTTCCCTGTGATTTACGATTTACGATTCTTATCCTATCAGAATGCCTGTCCGTTAAACCGTACACCGTTATAGAACTCTGCCTACAACACGGAAGGCAGCACCCGGCACAATGGCTCTAGGCGCATAGTCCTGATTGTAGGAAAGCATGACGGGCTGCATGCGGACTTCACCGTAGCTATCTGTAAAGTCATCACGCACAGACACATCAGGCTCCTGCTCACTATATACTTTCAGATATCCTTCACCATCGTAGATAAAAACACCTACCTGACCTATAGCCAGGGATTCGCACTGCTGCACCCAAACGATCTGACCATCATGGTAGACCGGCTCCATACTGTTTCCAGACACCCGTACACCAAACTCAGCCCCAGCAGGAACAGAATTCTCCGGGAATTGGATCATCTCAAAGGTGCCTTCATCCAAGAACGCACCAGTACCAGCAGAAACCGACAGATTGCTGACAGGCATTTCCCTGTATTTGATAAAGTCTACAGCTCTACTCTCTGGCTTATAGTTGCCAGACGCAATCAGATCGGCGCGGTACTCGCTCACCTTCTGTTGACCAATATCATTCAGCAGGGGCATATAGCTGCCTGTAAAATACGGCAGACTGTCCTCGATATGAAGTGCATAGCAAATTGCAAGCAGCTGATAGGCATTAGGCGCAGAGTTGCCCTTGACCCACTTGTTGATGCCACTTGCACTGACCTTTACGCCGTAGTCAGCGAGAAGAGCGCTGAACTCCGGCAACGTGAGCTTGGCCTTCCGTCTGGCTTCATCGATTCGTTCACCGACGATATTCTGTTCCTTTTCAATTTCTGCATTATACAGGGATTCTTTTGCTGTGGGAAAAGATAGAACCTTCGTATTTCCGTTCTTTGTTTTCATAGCAGAACCACCCTTTCTGTATGCCCAATTATATATGCCGCATACGGCCTTGTCAAGAAAAACGGATAGTTTGTCTACAAATGCGACATTGACACGGATAAATAGTCCGTTTTATTATTGGGACAACAGAAGCAATGAAGGAGGAAACAGTGGATGAACAGATACCGAACCATTCTCCACAGCGACCTCAACAGCTTTTACTCTTCAGTGGAGATGATGCTGAATCCCGCACTACAAGGAAAAGCCGTTGCGGTTTGTGGCTCGACAGAAGATCGTCACGGAATCGTGTTGGCAAAATCAGAGAAAGCCAAAAAAGCAGGCGTCAAGACAGGGATGGTCAACTGGGAAGCAAAGCAGCGTTGTCCAGACCTGATCATTGTTCCGCCTCAGTATGACCAATACCTGAAGTATTCTGAACTGACCCGCAGTATTTATCTGCGATACACAGATCTGGTAGAACCCTTCGGAATGGATGAATGTTGGTGCGATGTAACCGGCTGTCTGAAGTCCGGCATTGAGATTGCTGAGGAGATCCGCAAAGCGACCCGTGAAGAACTCGGCCTCACAGTCAGCATTGGCGTGTCCTTCAACAAGATTTTTGCCAAACTGGGGAGCGATATGAAGAAACCGGACGCAATTACAGTTATTACCCCTGAGAATTATCAAGAACTGGTCTGGCCTCTACCGGCCTCCGACCTACTGTATGTTGGAAGAGCCACAGCCAAGAAATTGTCGGATTACTTCATTCACACTATCGGTGACATTGCAAAAACAGAGCCTGAATTTTTACAACGGAGGCTTGGCATCAACGGGCTGGCTCTTTGGCAATTCGCAATGGGTACAGATCAATCCCGCGTGAAACCCATTGATTATGTTGTCCCAGTAAAAAGCATCGGCCATGGCATTACCTGCACTGCGGATCTGCTCACAGAAGACGAGGTATACCGCGTGATGATCGAGCTGTCGCAAGACATTGGACATAGACTTCGGCTCCACAAACTGGCAGCGACCGGTGTTCAGATAACTATCAAGAATGGTGACCTATCCTATCGTCAGTATCAGGCCCCTTTAGCCTTTGCGACTCAAAGTCCTCAAGAGATCTCCCTGAAAGGGAAAGAGTTATTCTCAAGAAACTATAACTGGGCCGTTCCGGTTCGGGCAGTGATGATTCGCGCCATTAACCTCGTTCCACAAGGGACTCCACTCCAAACATCTTTGTATTTCGATTCAGAACGTGTCCTGCGGAGGGAACGCCTGGAGGATACGATAGAAGACATCCGTCGCAGGTTTGGCAGCCATGCGATCTACTCCGCAGCTTGCATGGGAGATTTGAAGATGCCAGGACATAGGGATCACGAAGTGATCATGCCATCCATGATGTATCAGTAGGAGGAAGTAATAACGAGCGTTGTACTAATGGACAAACTTTCCCAGCAATCGCTTTCAGGCACTGGTAAAGGAGGCGGTTAAATTTGAAAGTATTATCGAGAAGGGACATTGAGAGGTTGTCCAGGAATATTTTGCGACAATACATCAATCTCCCCGAAAACCGAGGCAAGCACTTCGAACAAATCGATCCGGTAGAGTTTGCCCGTCAAATGTACGGGATCGATTTTGAATTTAGGTATTTGTCCCGGCAAGGGTCCATTCTGGGGATAACATCCTATGGTGATGTTGGCGTTGAGGTTTGGAACTGCGATTGGGAGCCGGAATTGTTTTTCCTGGATAGCTCAACCGCACTCATTGACTGCTCACTTCAAGACATGCGGCAAATTGGGAGGCGCAACTTTACCATGATGCATGAGGTGGCACATCTTATTTTCAAGATGCTGTTCCCTCAAGACTACGGTGTAAAACATCGAACAACGCCTCTGCGATACCATCTCGCAACCGAGCAGACTAATGGCAGAATCACGAATTGGGAAGAGTGGCAGGCTGATGTGTTGGCGTCGTTCCTCCTGCTCCCCAGAGAATTGGTCCTTCGTACAATGATCGGTGCAGGCTTTTCGTCTGGCATCCGGCTTCTAAACCGCAAATTTGCTCAGCAGGAGTATGTCCGTTTTAAAGGGATGTCTGAGCAGCTCGGCGTATCTAACCAGGCACTAGCCATCCGGATGAAGCAGATGGGTCTAATAGAGCGAGAGTATCTCAAAAACCCAGATGACCTCGTCAACATCTATGTGGAGGACCAGGAATGGCAAAGGCTTCAGATGTAAGAATCGCAATGCGAATTGCCGTGCGCTGTCCAAAATGCAAACAGCGTCTATTCGATAAAACAACAGCGACAACTGGCTTCATAGAAGTCAAATGCCCTCGATGCAGCAAAGTCACCACAGTCAATCTGAGTCTGAGGCGTGTGGGGCTTCAATACCGTATTGTGGGTAGAATTCTTTATTAAGCAGAGACAGCATAACTGAATATGGATAAGTAGTACCGGACACAGGGGCACAGCGACCACCATTTCGCCGGACAAACCCAGAAAGAGCAATTCTTTCTCTGGGTTTGTCCGGCGTTCTTTTTTGCGCCCTGTTGTGCTGCTCCAGAAGGAGTATGCATGGTACTGCAAATCAAGAATCATGACATAGCATCGGCGGATTGCATATTGCCGATTATCCCGCGTTGCTGCGGGCCTCCCTTCTGAGATTTGGAATTACCCAAATTTCAGAAATGGAGGAAAAAGCATGTCATCGCGTGACAAATATCATCCAAATTACAAAGAGCTCTATCCTGGCATCCAAAACCGCCCTGAAATCCTTGATACTCTAAAAAAGAGTGACCGGAAAATGGAATACATGGAAGTGGATCTGAAGCGAGGAACTTTTATCTATGACGGAGAAAAGCAAATCGCAAAGTTCATTCCAAGCCGAGAAGACTCCTACGACCAAATGGTAAGCGAGGATGTCCAGTTTGTGGCGGACGAGACTTCTGTGGAAATGATAGTGATCCGCAGAATACAGATCCAGAAGCTGCGACAGGTCCTCCCCTTATTGGAACCAGAAGAATATGCCATGGTCAATAAGGTTTTCTTTGAAGGAACCAGCGTGCGTAAACTTGCAAAGCAGAGCGATATACCACATATGACGCTTCAAAACCGGCTGAACAGGATCTTGGAGAAATTGAAAATAATGATGGAAGAATAAAATTTTTTTGGTACACCCCCCTCACTCAACGGGAAAGAGAGTGAGGGGGGTAATTTCTACCGCCTCATTTGAACCTTTCAAACTGAATATCCGGCGACTAATAACGTCGGCTGGCGGCCCCCTGACGAAGGGGAACAGCAATGCGGAGGAAGCGCGAAAACCTGCCTGTGCAGACTCGGTCTGCATAAAAGACGGCCAAAGAAGGCAGCGAGCGGTACCCTTCCATCCAAAAGCAGCTTTGGCAAGCTGCCTTGCAATGATTCCGCCAGCCCAGAACTCTCTGTCCAGCCACAGACACAAGCAATGGGGGCAGCTCGGAGCGATCCTCGGAGGGGTGAGATTCCCGGAGAGCGTTGCCAAACGCAGGTTAGTTCAGCCGCCCGTGGCTCGGGAAGTAGTGTCGAATAGAGCCAAGTAAGTAGAAAACGAAACAAGGGGGCCGTTCCGCCATCAGCTTATCTAGCATATGAAAGTATACTCGCGGCTCGGCCCCCTTTTTTAGGAGATGTAATATGGGACTTAAATTGAATCTTCCGATAAGACGCGGAGATATCTATTACGCCGACTTATCTCCTGTAATTGGCAGCGAGCAAGGCGGCATTCGTCCAGTTCTCGTAATTCAAAACGATGTAGGTAACCGTCACAGTCCTACCGTCATCGTTGCAGCGATCACTGGATTTCCAAAGAAAAAATACATACCCACACACGTATGCCTGCATATAGACACCGATGACCAGGGAGATGAATCCATGGTACTGCTGGAGCAGCTCCGCACATTGGACAAATCCAGGTTGGAACGATATGTGGGAAACGTTGGTACTGAGAAAATGAAAGAAATCGACCGAGCGCTGGATATCAGCGTTGGCCGTTCGGAATTTTGGACATAACATATAGGAGAACGCAAATGAATTACGAATCTACGACTTTTCTGTTCCGCAATGGGACCGATGATTATACCCTTTGGGTGGTCGATTTAAGTAAGACCGAGCTGTCCAGGATCAGCAGAAGCAACTTGACGATTTTGGGTAATCTAGACGACCTCATGGAGCAGATTCCCATTGGCTATAAGGAGTCTGACATGAATCGACAGCCCTATCTTCTGAAACCCAAGAGATCTCAATTTGCCTTATGTACTATCCCTGCCCCGATTGCTTTGCTAAGGAAACACTTTCGGCAGGGGTTTTCTTCTCGCGGAGATAAAGAAACCATACTCTATGAAGCAGCCGAGTTTCACGGAGTCTGCGTATAGCGTACAGGCCTTACATATCTGAATCGGAACAGACAGAATGGAGCGATGTATGTTATCTGAAAAGCAAACTAAAAGTGCAAACTACTTGTGCATTGTATCCGTCCTGAAAACCTTGAAAGAGAACGGAGCAATCACAGAAAAAGAATATGCCCGCGCAAAGAAATACTATCAGCAGTTAACCGGCGCGGACATTGTTTTAGCCAATTGAACCCGGAAAGAAATATGTACTTTCACGGTTTTATTCTATTTTTCCATTTGCCCTGGCTATTACTGTTTCTTTGCGTATAATGTCTTTGACACCCGGCAAGGAGGTTACGCCTACATTTTATCACAAACCTCCCAACCCAGAAATCTAAGGAAAGGAGCCAGCTGATATGTCCAGAGCGAAGCTCATCTCTCCCATCACAAAGCAAGGACTTCAGAAGAAGAGAGTCGCAGCCTATTGCCGAGTCTCTTCCAATTCTGCTGATCAGCTGAACTCCTATGCAAACCAGATTCGAGTATATACCAAGCTGCTCAATAGCAAACAGGAATGGCAGATGGTCGAAATATTCGCGGATGAGGGACTCAGCGGCACGAAAGCCGACAATCGTGATGAGTTCCAGCGCATGATCCACATGTGCGAACTGCATCAAATTGACCTCATCATCACAAAATCGGTAGCTCGATTCGCCAGAAATGTAAAGGAATCTCTGGAGTATGTTCGTAAACTGAAACTACTGGGCGTTGGTGTTCAGTTCGAAAAGGAAGGCATCAACACACTGGCCATGGGTGACGAGATGCTCCTAAACACCTTCACTGCCATAGCGCAGGAGGAATCTCAGGCCATCTCGCAGAACCAGCGCCTTTCCATCGTCAAGCGTATGGAACTCGGTGAGTATGTGGATAGCAATGCTCCCTACGGATACCGGCTGGAGAACAAGGTGCTTGCAATTTATGAACCGGAAGCCAAAATTGTCCGATGGATCTATCATATCTACCTGCAAGGCTGGTCCACAAGCGAAATTGCCCGTCACATGACGGAGCAGGGCATCCCCACCAAGTCAGGCAAGGAAACATGGACATCCGCAAAAATTAAGTACATTCTTACCAACGAACGCTATATCGGTGACTGCAACTACCAAAAGACCTATAGAGATACCACTGTTCCCTTCCGGCAGTTTAAGAACCGTGGCCAAGAAGACATGTACTATGCCAAAGGCACCCATACTCCTCTGCTTGACCGTGATATCTTCAATAAAGTTCAGGCGCTGCTGGAGAAACGCCAGAAGCAGTTTAATCAAACCGAGAGCCTGAATGTATATCCCCTCACAAGCCGCATTCGCTGTGCCGAATGCGGCTCTATTTATCGCCGAAAGATTCGAAATGGGGTTCCCAAGTGGGTGTGCAAAAACCACTTAGAGGACTCTAAGCTCTGCCCTTCCAACTATTTCAGCGAAGCTCGCATCTACGATGCGCTTGCCAGCATGGTCAATAAGCTCCGATTTGGCGAAGAGGACATCCTCGGACAGGTCATATCAAAACTCGAAGTAGCAACCTTCGAACATAAGAGAAACAACAAGGCTGCCGGAACAGTAAGCCAGAGCATCGCTGAGATCAACGCAAAAATCCTAATGCTTGATCAGCTCCGGGCGAAAGGATATCTTGCGCCAGAGGTACACCAGGCACAAACCATTGAACTAAGGAGCCAGCTGGGAAAGCTAAAGTCCGAACGCAGTGACCTATTTGAAACCCGGATTCTGGGGATGATGGAAGATGTAAAAAAACTTCGTTCATTGTTGCAAGAGGTGGAAGCACCGCTGGAAACCATCAATGAACAGCTGCTCCTGGATGTAGTAAAGGAGCTGGTCATTACGAAAAAAGGAGAAATGAGCGTTACTGTGTTGGGCAACCTGACATTTCAAGAACTACTGTAGGTGATCGCAATGAAAAAAATCCGCTATATCCCATACGGCTACACCATCAAAGATGGCACCACAGTCGTACACCCTGAGGAGGCAGATGTGATTCGAATGATTTTCGAACACTACATCCGTGGTGCCTCACTCAAAGAAATCGCTGAAGAACTGACGCTCCGGAGAATTCCGTATACCGAGAAAACCGCCATATGGGATAAGGCCAGAATCGCCAGAATCATCGATAACACAAAGTATACAGGCACCGCTGAATATGACCCTATCATCGATGAGGATCTCTTTGAAATCGCCGTAGCAACAAAAGCGGCACGGTTTAAGGCAGAAACAGCAAAAGACTGCGAAGGGATCACAGCGCTGCGTAATCGTGTGAAGTGTGGTAAATGCGGATATCAGATGGTACGTAGAGTCGACTCCCGGCGCCGGACGAAGGAAAGCTGGTCATGCGAAAATCATGCCTGCGGATTCAGAGTCCGAATCAGCGATCATGACCTTCTTGAAAGGATAAACCTATTGCTGAACCGAATCATAGAAAATAACGCCCTACTTATCCCCACACGTCACCAAAGGAAACAGGATTCTCCAACGGTGGCAAAACTTCAGCAGGAAATAGATGCAC
This sequence comes from uncultured Lachnospiraceae bacterium, assembly GCA_945833775.1. Taxonomy (GTDB): domain Bacteria; phylum Bacillota; class Clostridia; order Lachnospirales; family Lachnospiraceae; genus Acetatifactor. The sequence continues at coordinate 398 of CAMAGI010000091.1, read as the reverse complement.
ATCTCCAAAGCGACCATCCAAGTGAGGACTTCATTATTTCCAAGATCACTAACATAGCTGCCCAGCTTTACATAGAAGCCAATTCAACAGAAATGGTCACAGCTCTAATTGCACGGAAACGGGCAATGCTGATGCGTCCACAGGATTTTTTCAATCCGGATTACTTCTCTGACCTGGTTGAAACCATTTCTCTCGGAGAGTCAGGTCAGATCAAAATACACACGAAAACGAATACCATAATCAGTGAGGAGGTCCCCGATAATGGAAGTTACGAAAATCCCAAAGAAGAGAATTTCAGTAATTGAACCCAAGCAATCTATTATCGTAGACAAAGCAAAATACGAGCAACTGCGAGTTGCCGCCTACTGTCGTGTTTCCACAGACAACGATGAGCAGAT
>CAMAGI010000090.1 GCA_945833775.1 uncultured Lachnospiraceae bacterium | reverse complement strand
TAAGTACGACAAGCGGTGACTGTACACTCTCCCGTGTGTGTCCTAAACCTTTACGCAACGCATTTCTTCCAGGTCTCCGACTTCACACGTCGTTTCTGCTCAAAGACAGACATTATAAAGGGCCGAGCCCTTTCGGTACAGTGACTTGTCGTCAAATTCGACTTGACATTCGCTCCACGGAAAACCCGATCGCCATTGCTGACAATCAGCAACCTCACGCTTCTTAGCTATCATGCCACAGCACTTGATAGTATACATGGGAATAACAAGGAATGCAAGAACTTTTTGAGAAAAATTGTATTTTTTTCAATACAATTCATTCAGAGTTGCCACCGAAATACAAATCATGTAGAATTGAGTTATCGGCAGGGAGAGCACGATTCGCCGTTCTCATCCCGGACATAAAGAAAGGCATCGATTATGTGGATAGCAGATCAATGGAAAGATTACGAAGTATTGGATACCTCCGGCGGTGAAAAGCTGGAGCGCTGGGGGGATTATCTTCTGGTTCGTCCCGACCCCCAGGTTCTCTGGAATACTCCCCACGCCCATAAGGGCTGGAAGCAAAAGGACGGCCATTATCACCGCAGTTCCAAGGGAGGCGGTGAATGGGAATTCATCAACCTTCCCAAGGAGTGGAGCATCTCCTACTCCAACCCGAACTTTGTCCGGGCAGACGGTTCTCTTACTTTTCATCTGAAACCGTTCAGTTTTAAGCACACCGGCCTCTTCCCCGAACAGGCGGTCAACTGGGACTGGTTCTCCGGCAGGATCCGCGAGCGTCTCGCGGAAGCTCCCGATCGTCCCGTCAAGGTTCTCAACCTCTTTGCCTATACCGGCGGAGCGACCTTAGCCGCAGCGGCTGCCGGCGCACAGGTAACGCACGTTGATGCAGCCAAAGGAATGGTGGGCTGGGCGAAGGAAAACGCTGTAGCGTCGGGACTTCAGGACGCGCCCATCCGCTGGCTTGTGGACGACTGCGGGAAATTTGTGGAGCGGGAAATCCGCCGCGGCAACAAATACGACGGCATCATCATGGATCCTCCCTCCTACGGTCGCGGGCCCAAAGGAGAGATCTGGAAAATCGAGGAGAGCATCTGGCCCTTTATCGAATTGACTGCCAGGCTTCTCTCCGAGGATGCTCTGTTCTTTTTGATCAACTCCTACACAACCGGCCTGCAACCCGCTGTCCTTTCGTATATGATCAATCTGGCCGTAACCGCCAAATCCGGCGGGCACGTGGAAGCTGAGGAAATCGGACTTCCGGTTACACAAAGCGGTCTCGTACTGCCCTGCGGCGCGTCCGGAAGATGGACCCGCTCATAGCACATATTTTCTCAGAATACCGATTTTGTGAAGCAGGAAGGATACCAGCACCGACGGAATGAGCACTGCCAGAAAAAACAGCGGCAGGGACAGTCCGATGGGAAAGTCCAGCGGTGTAATGTGCAGGAACTTATACAAAATATTGATAAACAAGGGATGGATCAGGTACACGCAGAAGCATAATTCGCTCAGTGCCGACCATCCTTTTTCTGTCTGCATGCAATCCTCAAGCCGGGAAGCAAGCCATACAGACAGAAGAACCAGCACAACCGTAAACGGGTAATTGTACGCCATCTGTACGGAATAGCTCCCCACAAGTCTGCTGGCAATCATTCCGGCCAGCAGCACCGTGATCGCAAGCGCCGCCCTGCGTTCTGAGGGTGACCTTCGGATATGTTCCAAAAGCTTCCCGCTCCCGGTATCCGTCCCGGATGACGATGTCTTTTCTGCCAAAAGTCCGCCGCATATATAATAGAAGAAATAGATCCCCGCATCGGGCATGGAGATCAGTCCGTCCCATCCGAAAAGCTTCCTTAGATAGGTGAGAAGGCTGCTGCCCACCACAAGAATCGTCAGTATGGTATACAACGCGGGACGGGGCATTCTCTCGAGCATCCATTTCATTGCCGGAGTTGCCACATACAGCACCAAAATCAGGTATAAATACCACATGTGGGACCAGCTCTGTCCCGTACATACCATGTGAAAGGCTTTGCCGATCATCCCCGCGCTGACATTCCCGGTGATCGCAATCTGTTCCAAAACGGCATAGGGAACTCCAAAGAGAAACAATGCAAACACGATGCGTCGGCAATATCGAAACAGCATCGTTCGCAGGGTCGGCTTTCGATCCGGATGCAGAAACAGATAACCGGATATCATGACAAACACGGGAACACACCAGGTGAGAAGATCCAGTGCCACAAGGAAAACGGTCTTTTGTACCGGATAGAGTGACATATCCGTGGTATCCATCACGCCGGTTATGGTATGAAGCATCACAACGGCACAGGTTGCGAATACCCGCAGCCTGTCCAGAAAACGCTGTCTCTTTTTTGTAGTTGCAGTCTCCGACATTTCTCTACCACATCATCTTTCCGAAACTGTGCACACAACGATTCCTGTGTTTGTGCACCGCAATCCACTTCAAGAATGAAGTACATGTCTCTTAGTTTATCGGGATTCGCCTCTTCTGTAAAGTCCTAAATCCAATTTTAAGAACCATACAGAAGTTTTGACTAGGGATTTATGGATGTGATCACGGTCCAGATCTCATCCGGTGTACCGCAACCCTCCAGCACAACTGTGATCCCGTCCTCGTATTGCACGGAGAATTCATATACGGACGATCCCTCCGGGGTCTTCTCCTCCACAAGCAGTGCAATCCTCTCCTCCGTTATTTCCTCTCTGGAGAAAAGAGGGGATTCGTCCGCTGCAGCGTCTGCCGTATCGTCTGTTGTCCGGATTTGAAGGGTCAGCTTCTCCTCGCCTCTGCTCCAGGCGACAACGAGCTGTTCCTGTTCTTCCCCCGCAACACAGCCGGATTCATAACGGTACCCCTCCGGAAGCACTGCAGGAACGTAAGCGCCCAGCTTTTCCACCCGGCATGCCTCCTGCAGCGTTACGGTCTCCGCATCAGCTTGCCCCTGTAAGGACGGACTTGCGAGGTCCTTCTCCGCGGCTGCCTCCTCAATTTCTTCGCCCGCTTCCGCTTCTCCTTCGCCTGTCTCCCTCGCGCTTTCCGTAAGGCCCGTCCCGCCGGCCTGAGTCGAGGTCAGCGACGCGGTGTCCGCCTCCTGTTGCATTTCCTCCGGCTCGGCAAAGGATGCAAGTTCATATTCCGTGTCCTCCGATCGCAAAGCAATCCCCGAATCGCTGCTCATCGGAAGCAGGGTGGTGCATGTATAACAGACAGCGCCGCACACCAAAAAGCAGACACAAGCCGCCAGGCAGCCCCGTATTCCCGGTTTTCTAAAAAAGGATGCCTTTTTGTTGAAACGAGCGTCACTTCTGTTCTCGCTGGCCTCTAAAAAGGCCGGGTCCACTGCGGAGAGAGCCTCCATCAGGCGCAGTGCGGAATCTCTTTTTTTTGGATCACTCACAGCACAATCCCCTCCTCTTCCAAATAATTGCGCAGCTTCCCACGCACTCTGAAAAGAGTTGTCTTAACGGTATTCAGGTTCAAATGGTATCGTTTTGCAATATCCGAATATTCCTCCACATACCAGTACCTTCGCAGGAATACATTCCGTTCTTTCTCCGACAAGGTGTTTAGGAATGCGTTGATCATCCGCTCCAGCTCGGCGGTCTCCACTGCCGCTTCTGTGGAACACCGGTCCGGAATACACTCAATCAATTCATCAATTGCAACTTCCATAATTCCCCTTCCGCGTTTCATCGCGTTCTTATGCTTCCAACGGTCAAACGAAAGATTCCGGGTGATTGTTCCCAGAAAAATCCCCAGTCTGTCGGGTCGTCCCGGCGGAATCGCATTCCACGCCCTCATCCAGGTATCATTTACACATTCATCACTGTCTTCACGATCGTGCAGAATATTCCACGCAATCTGAAAACAATATTTCCCGTACCGGCTCTGTGACTCGTTTATCGCCTGTTCGTCCCGCTTCCAATACAGATCAATGATCTCCTCGTCTATCAAAGCGTTGCTCCTTTCTCTTTCGTCCCTTCATCAAAACAGGACGAGAAATCTCGTCGAAGGTTCTCCTTCACCCAAAAAAGGCATCCTGCATTCGGATGCCCTCACACGATCAAGCCCGACACAATTTAAAGATGGCACCCCGCCAGGTCGCGAATGACCTCACCGGCCAGCACCAGTCCCGCCGCTGCCGGAACAAACGCGATGCTTCCGGGAACCACTTTTCTGCCATCCGTCAGGGCTTCTGCACCCTGCGGTTTTCTGGCAACCTCAGTAGAATACACCACCTTCAGCCGGTCCACGCCCCGTTTTTTCAGTTCCCGGCGCATTACCTTTGCCAGCGGACAGATTGCTGTTTCATAAATATCCGCCACCCGGAAAGCGGAAGGATCCAGCTTGTTTCCCGCTCCCATGCTGCTGATCACCGGAACCGATACCGATCGGGCCCGCAGGATGATGTCGATTTTGGCAGTCACCGTATCCACCGCATCCACCACATAGTCATACTGCATAAAATCAAACTGCTCTGCAGTATCCGGAAGATAAAAACAACGATATCCCGTAACCTGTGCCTTCGGATTGATGGACAGAATTCGTTCGCGCATCACATCCACCTTATATTTTCCCACCGTATCGTGGGTGGCAATAATCTGTCGATTGATATTGCTCTCGGAAACAACATCACTGTCGATCAGGTCAATGGCACCGACGCCGCTTCTGGCCAGGCATTCCACCACATAGCCGCCAACTCCGCCGACTCCGAATACAGCAACTCTCGCTTTTTCCAGCGCGCCGACCCCACTCTCTCCGATCAACAGCCCTGTTCGGACAAACTGTTCTCTCATAGCTCACTCCAACCCTATAATCGTAAAAACCGCAGCCCTCCAAGCAAGAAGGCTGCGGCGTATTGATTTCTTATCGGTTACGCTCCATAAACTCCCTTATGACCACACGTACCTTTTCCAGATCCGCCATCAGTTCTGCATGGCGGCTGCGGACATATTCGAGATCTCCGGCCTTACTGCGATGCTCCATATCCTCTGCAAAATCTCCCAGCGCCATGGCTCCAACAGTTCTGGAATTGCTCTTTAAGCCATGCACAAGCACTGCGTAGTTGGGCATATCCCCCGCCTCGAGATACTGTCCCATCTTCTCTTCGCTCTCAGTTGTCTCTTCCAGATAAATGTCCAGTGTCTCCAGGTAAAAGTCCATTTTTCCAAGTGCAAATTCCAGTCCGTGTTGTGTATCAAGAAGCATTTCGCATTCCTCCGTCTGATTCTTTTCTTCTGTCTTGTCGGAAGTGTTCTCCGGGTCATTTCGATCCTGTTTTTCAGGATCGGGGGCGGTATTCTCCGGTTCCGACGGCTTCCCGGAAACCTCTTCTGCCACGGAAGCTGCCGATACTGTATCATTCTTGCCATCGTCGAACTCTTCCTCGTCGGAAATACTCTGAAATTCCCGAAGATTGGTCTTTAGAATCTTTTCCAGTTCCGCCATCTGTATCGGTTTGGACAGGTAATCCGAAAATCCCCAATCCAGATAACTCTTACGCACGCCATGCATGGCATTGGCGGTAAGTGCAATCACCGGAGTTTTAAAATTCTCATTCTCCCGCATACGCCACAGGGTTTCAACGCCGTCCATTTCCGGCATCATATGGTCCAGGAAAATCAAATCATAGATTCTCTCGGAGACCTTCTTCAAGGCTTCCATGCCTCCGGATGCACAGTCCAGATCCAGTTCATACGGCATCAGGAGTCCGCGGATAACCTTCAGATTCATCTTATTGTCATCCACCACCAGAACGGCTGCTCCCTTGAAAATCAAGTGGCTCTTCTGCTGCGTGGAATTGTCCTTTGCCGGCCTGCGTCTCATATCACCGTACAATGCCTGATCGCTTATGATCTTCTGCGGCAAAAGGATGGTAAAACAGCTTCCCACTCCAAATGTACTCTCCACGGAGATGGTTCCGTTCATCAGTCGAAGCAGTTCCTGGGTGATGGAAAGTCCCAGACCGGTGCCCTCCAGTGTCCTGTTCTGTCCCACTTCCACGCGCCGGAATCTCTTGAAGATCTGCGCCAGATTCTCCTGGCGGATTCCCTGACCGGTGTCGGCCACCGTGATGGAAAGCAGCGCCATATCCCCGGCCCTCTTCCAGCTCACGCCCAGCTTGATGGTACCCTCGCTGGTAAACTTCACGGCATTTCCGAGGATGTTAATCAAGACCTGTTTGATGCGAACCTCATCGCCGTACAGCAGATTGGGGATGGTACGATCGATATCCTGTACAAACTTAACCGGTTTCTCCCGCAGGCGGAAGTCAATCAGCGTAATGACATCATGCAGCAGCGAGGAAAGCTGATAATTGGCCGGATTAATCTCCATTTTGCCCGCCTCGATCTTCGAGAAATCGAGGATATCATTGATGATCGCAAGCAGTGTGTTGCCGGCGCTGTTGATGTCCTCCAGATTCTCCCGCACGGAATCGCTCATCTGATCATCACGCAGGGCAATACTTGCCATGCCCAGAATTGCATTCATGGGTGTCCGGATTTCATGGGACATATTCGCAAGAAATTCACTTTTGGAAATGCTGGCCTTCTCGGCTTCCGACTTCAACACCTCCATACGGATGCGCTGCTCTTCCTGCTTCGCCATCTCCTTCTCATAGAGTACCATCTGGTAGCGCACCACAAAGGCAATACAATAGGAGGTAAACAACATGCTCTGCCAGACATCCAGGAAAAAGGCGCTCTCCGTCTCAAGCCCGGTGATGTACTCCGGATGCTTATAGGCTACCCAGACACAGGCAGTGTATACAACCGCCTGAACCGCAAGAATCACCCTTCCGCGCCACCCGCGGTTTAACAGGAACGTGAACAAAATTCCGAGGGAAAACCAATGCAACATACCGCTGTATACGCCACCGCCCACAAAAAACATGGCGGGAAAACAAATCAGGGTAATCAGACCGCAGACAAGTACACTGGCAAGTTCCAGCTGATTCTTGTAATTGGCCAGATAAATAAGTGCCGCCATCAAAACAGCGGCAACCACAATAATGATGGCCTGTGCAGGACTCGAAGCACCACCGATGGCTGAGATAATCAGAGAACCCATTCCCGCCACGATCGTACCGAAAGAAAGCAGGTTGAACATCACAAGCTCAATGGATTTTTCCTCAATCACAAAATACTTGTCCTGTATTCTCTTTAGTAAACGCTTTATCGTATCCAAACTTAATCCTCCGCCAATGCCGATGCACGATTTCCCTGTGGCACCGACCGTTTATCATTCGTCCTTAAGCAGTCCCTAATAGCGGCCCTTCTGTTTTGCAAAGAAATCATCAATCGCCTGAATGATCTCCATGGGTCTCATGGATTTTAACAGATATCCCGAAGGCTTCAGACTCATAACTTCCATAACGCTCTTCTTATCCCCGCGTCCTGTCAGGAAAATCACGGGAATATCCACAAATTCCATCTCTGACCGAATCATCTGAAGCACCTGCTTACCGTCACAGATGGGCATCTCGTAATCCAAAAGAATCAGATCCGGCCGATTAAGCGACAGACATTTGATGGCGCTGATTCCGGAATCCGCCAGGGTAACCTGATACTTGTCCCCCAGCCAGCCCTTCAGGCTGTGCAGCATAACGCTGGAATCATCGACCACAAGAATCTTCTTTTTATTCTGAGCTTTATCGGACAGGACATAGTTGGCAATACTCTCGGCAACCTTCTTGACATTGATGGGTCGCAGAAACTCCTCCTGAATCATGTGCTTCGGAATGACGGTGCGAATGCTCTCCAGCTCGTCATCGGCGCCGATCACAAACACGGCAATATCCTTCTCCAGCACAAGATCCTTTAAATATACCAGAAGCTGATGATCCGCCGCGAGTGTGGAATCTGCATAGATAATCAGGGCCTGTATGTCCTTATCCGCACGATTCAGACTCTCGATGTCGGCGCTGCAAACGTTAGCGTTCAATGTTTCGCTCTGCAGATTCGATACGATCGAAATAATCAGATAATTCAATTTCTCTCCAACAAGGAGCACGTTTTTCGCATTTTCTTCCAACATAGCAGACAATTCCTCATTATTTTCTTAGATAAACCAATTATACAATAACTTTTCTCAAAATACTATATTTTCTGACAAAAATCTGTGAAATTTTCACCCGCAAAAAGAGCCTGTTATCACAGGCTCCGCATTTTGGAGAGTACACATCCGAATTTGATCCACTTATCCATCGCCGCCGAATCATGGCTGTCCACCTCGAAGGTATATCCGTAGCCGTTGATCGGCTCCAGCCGGCAGGGATCCGTCTGCCGGAACCTGCGCAGATATGCCCTCCCGTTTTCCTTATTGACAAAAATGCCGGTATCTCCGTCTCTGGGAGGTCTCTGACAGACTAACAGAATGTCCCCCATATGATAGACCGGATTCAGATGGTTGCTGGTGACCTTGATTGCACAGTGCAGCTTATCTCCAAATCGTTGCCGATAGGCGCTTACATCAATTTTCACAAGGTCAACGGAATCCCACAGCATTCCGTCCTCCACATTGCCGGTGGGGACCATCATTGTCACATAATCCTCCGCGTCTTTTCCCGGCTGCGGAGCAAACGCAGTTTCAAAATTCACAATTCCATCGATAAAATGTTTCTGTGTCTCATTGAGCGTCCGATACTTCTGAAGCATCTGCATCTCCCCGGACAACTCACCGCAGAGTTCAAACAACCACTTTCCGGTGAGACTGTACATCAGGTACGCCAGGTGCAGACCAATCTTATTGGTCTCCCCCGCGATCATTTTCTTGTACCCCGAAATCGACATTCCGAGTTTGTCCGCCATCTGTGCCTGGGTCAGCCCCATACACACGCGCTCCCGCTCCACACTCTCCACAAAATTCTGTGTAAATTCCTGTCTTGTCATACGAAATCCTCCAAAAAATACACTTCACGGCACGTAATCTTTCGCTTATCGGTATTTTTTTGCAGAAACAGGCTGGAAACATAACACAATTCGTTGTATAATGTAATCGAACAGATGAAAATCTGTTCCGCCTGTTCAAGGCTTACGCTGCACGGACCGCCATCTGTGCAACGTAAAACTGCGCTACGATACCACACAAAAGTATCTTAGCGCAGTTTTTTATTGCCGTCAACGATCACACCGAAAATCCTACGGAGAATACAAAAAAGCCGCGGCTTATTGCCACGGCTGAAATTCCACACGGTTACGACCATTCTGCTTGGCCTGATACAGCGCCTTATCTGCGCGGTCAATGGAATCCTTGTAGGATTTTCCATCGTACATTGAGGCACCGATGGATATGGTGATCCAGCAGACACCGGTCTTGGTGCGCTCCACAGTGCCGCGCATTTTCTCTGCAAAAGCGAGCGTCTGTTCCTGATCCATACCCGGAAGAAGCACCACAAATTCTTCGCCTCCCCAGCGGATAAAATAGTCCTGATCCCGCAGCAGATGCTGTACGGTCTTCGTCAGTTCAATCAACACCGTGTCTCCCTTTGCATGGCCAAAGGTATCGTTCACTTTTTTGAAGAAATCCAGGTCAAAGATCAGAACTCCTACCGTATCTCCCAGTTTATCAACAAAATGCATTTCATCTTCCCTGACGATTTCCCGGATCATATTGCGGTTGTACACTCCGGTCAG
>CAMAGI010000089.1 GCA_945833775.1 uncultured Lachnospiraceae bacterium | reverse complement strand
TCTTTTCTTCCAAAATAGATTCCATTTTCCTTGCGACAACCTCTTGCTTTAGGTCTATGCTTTCTTTTCTTCCAAAGTAGATTCCATTTTCCTTGCGGCAACCTCTTGCTTTAGGTCTATGCTAAGTTTGATTAAAAAAATAGTATTTGATCCCGTCCAAGCCACATTCGCCACATGCCGTTCCCCGTCGAGTCCGGGTAACATCCGCCAAACGCTTCGCGTTCGTCTGATGTCCGGCTATCGCCGGATAGAAAGCAAAAATAACACAATCCCTTGTGAGCAAGCTCACGTGATTGTGTTATTTCTGCTCTCTGCCCGGACTCATTGTTCCAGCATATTTTCGATGAAAATACCATACCCCCGCCTGCTGTCCTGGATCAAAACATGGGTCACTGCTCCGATGAATTTGCCATCCTGAATAATGGGAGCCCCGCTCATGCCCTGGACGATTCCGCCAGTCAGATCCAAGAGTTCCGGATCTGTCACCGTCAGTTCAATTCCCCGGTTTACATTATCGTGATCCAGATGGATATCTGTTATTTCCACATCAAAATAAGCCGGTTCTTCTCCTATTGTACACAAGATCTGTGCCGGTCCCTTCCGGATCTCCTGCTTTAAGCCGATGGGCAGCGGCTTCTCCTTTATAAGTCCCATAGCCCGCTCATTGCAGTGCCCGAAAATACCCTGGGTGCTGTTGCATGTGATCTCGCCCAGAATTCGATCATCGGAATAAGTAATCATACCCGTCATTTCGCCGGGATTGCCGTTTTCTCCCCGCTTAATGGCTATGATCTCCGTGCGGTAGAGGGTTCCCTCCTCCAGATTCATCAAAGTGTTCGTATCCACATCATTGATACCGTGTCCCAATGCACCGAAATTACCGGAACCGTCAATAAAGGTCATCGTTCCGACCCCCTGTGCACTGTCCCGCACCCAGGCTCCGATCTTGTAGCTGCCCGCCTCATTTTGCTTCGGTGTCACGGTCAGATTCACGCGCTTCTCCCCGCGTTCAACCAAAAGGGACACAGCGTTCCCTCCACAGCCCTCTATCGCCTGAATAAATGCATTTTTGTCCGCAATCGGTTCACCGTTTACCGCATGGATATAGTCTCCCGATTTCAGAACATTCTTGGCAGGACACTCGGTTTTGCCATCGCTTCCCCGGAAATTGCCGGTTCCCACCACCAGAACCCCATCCGTCTCCATGTAAATTCCGATGGGGGCTCCCACCGGAATCAGTTGTTCATCTTCAATGACCTGTATTCCCACTTCCTTAAACGGAAGAATACCGAAAAGTTTTACCTCCATCCGGTAAGAGGTGCTGGCCTCTCCGGTCTGTAAAAGTAAAGGTGCACTGAGGTCGATGGTGACCGCACCCTCCGGAATATTACTCTGCCCCTGTTCACTTGCGCGCATGACGGTGGCCCTGGCCGGAATCCCCAGATTTAAAGACTCCTGCCCCGCGCGCACCCGAATGACGGAGGGGACGCTATTGTCCATCCGGTAGTAGCCGTAGCTTAAGAGTGCTACAACGCTGATAATCAGTGCTGTCTTCAGACAGAACCGATAAATCTGCATACGCTTTCTGGCTTTTTTCCAATTGCTTATGATAATAACCGCCTCTTCTTTGGCGGCCTGTTTTACTCGAACGTTTTTCTCATTCCGGAAACTCATAGACGCATACTCTCCCACAGATTTTTTACTCTGGGATAGTATGCGTCTCTTTTCACTTTTTCAAACCTGATCTTGTCAGAATATTACAAATGAATTCAAATTGTCGGGACTTTATACCTCGTAGGAAAATGACTTGAAGCATACTCGCTTCTCGATCTCCAGGTTGCTTTGATCCATTGCATAGATACCCACTGTACAACCCACAAAACCACCTGCAATCTCCGTGGACAGACTGCGGATATCGATCCCCTCGGCAACCGGTGTCTCAACCTCTCCACACTTTACACAAAGACTAGCCGCAAGACCGTTCACGCGAAGAATCAGAGTAACCTCGTCACCGGTGATATGGATCCTGCCCACAGACTCTTGTGCGCCGTCCCGAACAAGCAGTGCGTTGACTTCATCCCCGTATAGCTGTCCACGTAACTGGAAGGATTCGTTTTGCATAACCGCAATTCCCGCACTGCATTTTTCCGGCAGAGAATCCACGCAAATCGTTGTGGTGGCGGTGAAGCAGTGATGCTGCTGGCGCACCGAAAGGTAGGAGGCCGCCTTCTTTTCGTTCAGGGAAATCTTTTCTGCACGCAGAAAGAGCCCTTCGCCGGGACGTAAATTTACCATTCCGTCCCTGGGGTTTCGAAGAAGCAGAAACTCATCTCCCAGCTCCTTCATGCCGGTAAAATCATAGATTCTGCCGGAGCCGGGCACACAGTTTTTCCGCCCCGTTCGCACTGTGTAAGAGGTGGGATCTTCCTCGGGAATCCATTCCTTAAGGTCCACTTCCACCGTGTCGGTAAGCTTTCCGATGCCCGCGTTGACAACCGGCCAGCCCTTCTCCCAGGTGACTTTTGCCAGGAACGTCTCTCTTCCCATGGTCGTAAATCCCTCAAGCGGGCGTACTGCAAGCATGGTCATAAACCATTCTCCGGCGGGGGTTTTAAACAGATCCGCGTGTCCGACATATTTTACGGGATAGTCCTGTCCCAGATGTCTGTGGGTCAGAATCGGATTGCAGAAATTATTCTCATAGGGGCCCCAGAGATGCTTACTTCTGCACACCGTCACAGCATGTTCGGGGCCGGTTCCCCCCTCTGCATGCAGAATATAGTAGTAATCCCCTATTTTGTAGAGATGGGGACCTTCCGGCCAATGCACGCCCCGCATTGCACCGTTCCAAACATCCTTGGGCTCGCCGATCAGCTCCCAGGTGTTTAAGTCAAGCTCCTGAATCCAGATAAACCAGTCGCCGTCATAGCGACAGCCGTCGGGATTGGGATGGGTTCCGATATAATAACATTTCCCGTCCTCATCAAAAAACAGACTGGGATCGATTCCGCCGGCGTCCTTTAAAAAATGAGGTTCCGACCAGGGTCCCTCGGGGTTCTCGGCAGTCACCACAAAATTGCCGCCCCGGGTTACATTGGTACAGATCACATAGAACAGGCCCTTGTGATAGCGGATCGTAGGAGCGAAAAGCCCCTGGGAAAGTCCCGCATTCTCAAGCGGAAGCTGAGATTGTCTGTCCAGCACATTACCGATTTGTTCCCAGTGGAGAAGGTCCCTGCTGTGCATCACCGGAAGTCCGGGAAAATACGCGAAGGACGAGTTGACCAGATAATAGTCTCCTCCCACCGCACAGATGGAAGGATCCGGGTAGAACCCCGGCATAATCGGATTTTTTACGGTTAGCATTCTTTTTCCTCCTTATGAATCGTAAAAAATAAAAAATTGTGGTGATCCATCCATTGTTGTTAATTTCTTATGGTCGAATTCCATAATCTGTGCGATAATAGGAGTAACAGATTATTTTTAAGAAAGGATTCACCACTATGTACAAAAAAATCTTTGTCAACCAGGTCGGTTATCTCCCCAACATGGCAAAACGTGTGACCTTCCAAAGTGACAGACCCGTCAGATATTCGGTTCATACCACCGATGGTTCCTGCGTTTTGAGCGGTACTGCCGATCGGGCGTTTGAGAACGCCGCCGCAGGTGAAACCGATTACACCGCGGACTTCTCTTCTCTCACTGCACCCGGTCGTTATTACATTGCCGCGGAAGGTCTGGGAGAATCGGATACCTTTTTGATTGCGGAAAATGCCTATGATGCATTCCTGCAGAAATCGGTCGCCTTTTTCTATCTGCAGCGCTGCGGTCACGATCTGCCTGTCTCAGCTGCCGGGGACTTTGCGCACCCTGCCTGTCATACCGCTCCCGCCAGAGTGTATGGCTCCGACGAGCGTCGCCAGGTGTCCGGAGGCTGGCACGATGCCGGTGATTACGGAAGATACGTGGGCCCCGGCGCGATGAGCGCCGCACAGCTGCTCTACGCCTGCGAACGGGATCCGAAATTGCTTACGCTCTATACCTGCCCCGACAAAACACTTGACTCCTCCCTGCCTGCGATTCTGGAGGAAATCAAATATGAGCTGGACTGGATGATGAAGATGCAGCGTGAAGACGGTGCACTTTATCACAAGGTAAGCTGCCTCAGTTTCTGTTCCTTCATCATGCCCCAGGAGGAGAAAGAAGAGCTCTACATAAGCCCCGTCTCGGTCACCGCTACCGCGGATTTTGCTGCTGTATGTGCCTTGGCGATTCGCTTCTATGAGAAGTACGATGTTGCCTACGCAGAAAAACTCGCTGAGGTTTCCAGAAAAGCCTACCGCGCACTGGCCTCATTATCCATTCCCGGAGGCTTCAAAAATCCGCCCGAAATCAGTACCGGTGAATACGGTGATACCTGTGATCTGGATGAGCGCTACTGGGCGGCTGCCGAGCTCTATAAGGCATTCGGCGATTCTTCCTACCGGGAAGATTTCGAAGCGATCGCCAAAGAAAAAATCTATCAGGGCTACGGTTGGGCCGACATGGGGAGCTACGGAAACCTTGCCTATATCACCTGTCCCCGGCCCGTGGACGAAAACCTCAAAAATCAAATTACGGATGCCATGAAGTCCGCCGCAGAGGAACTGTTAAGCACGGCCTGTGCCGATGGCTACGGAACCGCTCTCACCTTGAAGCAATACGGCTGGGGAAGCAATCTGGGTGCTGCCAATCATGGAATTCAGCTCTACGATGCATGGATCCTCACAAAGGATGAGCGCTACTTAAGCGCCGCCACCGATCAGTTAAGCTATCTTTGCGGACGCAACCCCATGGGACTTTGCTACATCACCGGACTTGGTACCGATGCCATCAAGCACCCCCATCACAGACCCTCGGGCTTTCTGGGCCATGCCATGGAAGGTATGCTTTCCGGCGGTCCATGTGACTGGCAGGCGGACGAAATTGCAAAACAGCTGTTTACCGATCAGACTCCTCCCGCCAAATGCCTTGCGGATATGACAGGAAGCTACTCGACCAATGAAATTGCCATCTATTGGAACTCTGCTCTGGTTCTTTTGGCTGCTTCCGTTCTTGGCGCTCTCGATTAACGAGAGCGCCTTTTTAAAGCCGCCTTTTATTCCTGTGCAAACACATAAAATGCCGGTTTCGGCTCATAGTTCTCGTCAAACAAGAGAGGACACTGGGGAAGATTGTCCTTGCTTCCGCCCCCCACATTGGAACGGCTCTGCAGCCAGGAATAATGATCCACGGTTCCCCAGAAGGTAATGCCGGTCACCCGGATTCCGTTGTCGTTTTTGTTGGCATTCTTGAGGATCAGATAAAGAATCCGATAGCGGCTCGCTTCCTTCTTGAACTCCTCTTCCTTCGCCTCATCGCTTCCGTCATAGCCGTCCGAAGCCTTCAGATCGAATTCCGTAATCTGGACGTCTCCCACGATCTCACCGTAGGTATTGACCGCAAGCTCCAGACGGTCCATGGTGGGCGTGCTCATGTTGTAATGCCCCTGCAGTCCCATGGCAGAAATTCTGGTTCCTACACCGGGCTCTCCCTCTAACTCCTTCACCGCTGTCAACAGTTCACAGATTCCCTTCATCTTCTTCGGTTCACACTCATTGTAGTCGTTGTAATAAAGCTCCAAAGACGCAGGCGCATACTTATTGGCATATAAAAATGCGTTCAGAATGTATTCGTTGCTCTGGTAAACATGCCACCAGCTTGAGTTGCTGCCATGGGTATCCTGACTGAGATCCTCGTTGGGGTTTTCCGCGTCTGTGCGATAGGTTCCGGTTGCGTCACTGATAGCCTCGTTGACCACATCCCAGCCGTAAAACATATCCTTATACTTGCTGTCTTCACCGGTATAATGGGTCAGCATGGTTTTGATATACCACTCCAGGCGCTTATTCATGGTCTCCTTATCCACGTAATCCTTCTGCTTGTCATAGTCCACATGGAAAAACCATTCCGGCGTCTGGGAATGCCAGACAAGAACGTGTCCGCGGATCATTATGGGGGAGTCCGGGTTCTCCTGATTCCACTTCAGTACCTTATCCAGCATCTTTTCCGATCTGGAAAAATCCATCTTGGGCACCAGAATGGTCTCGCCGTTTAACTCAACCTCCTCAGTGCCGGGACATTTCCCGTTGCTGTATCCGAACATGCAATCCGGCTTCAACTCATTTCCGAATGTCAACGCATTGAAATGCGTGGTAATAATTTCCCACACCTTCGGATCCTGGAGCTCGGATTGCGTGGCAGCCGCTCCGATTCTGCATCCCATAACTTCATTCACATGATCCTTCAAAATCGGAATTTCCACAATTTCCTCCTGTCCCGTTGCCTGTGCATCGCTCACTTTCTCATTGCTCTTATCCGTCTCTGCATCCGCAGATGCATTCTCCTGTGCCATCACACTCTGTGCAGTGCTCTGCTGCGAATTGTCCGGTTCGACGCTGTTTTGCGCCGTGCTGCCACATCCGGTCAGCACAACCGCCGCCAAAAGCGCGGCTCCCACACGCACCAACTCTTTTCGTTTCATAATTCTACTCCTCCTGATTTCTTTTCAATTGAGTGCTTCTCATTACTTGCTGTGTAGTCTTCATTTTTTGCTATTTTTTGATTTACTTTTGTTCTTTTAAGTGTTAAAATATCCTTGTTTGAGAAAGGAGCGCTTCTTCGATGGCAAACAAGCAGATCACCCTTCCCGCTTCCCAGGACAGGACCGTATTCTACGATGTTAACTCGGACTTCACCGGCAATCGTAACGTTGCCGGCAGCAGTCAGGAAGTAGTTCAATATCACACCGGAACCGCCATTCGTATCTGGTACAACGATATTCCGAACGGATATGAGACCCATTGGCATTCGGCACTTGAGATCATCATGCCCGTCGACAACTGGTATGAGGCTACCGTCGATGGTGAAACCTATCACATTGTCCCCGGCGATATTCTCTTTATCCCGCCGGGAGAACTCCACTCGCTCACTTCACCTGAGACCGGTAATCGTTTCATCTATGTGATGGATATCTCCCCTCTCACAAGATTGCACGGCTTTGCGGCGGTGCAGCCCCTTCTCTCCGCTCCGCTGCACATCCGGAAAAATGAATACCCGGCTGTCTATGATGAAGTTATGGAACTTTTGGTGCAGATCCGCAACGTCTATTTCAGCAAGAGCGATTTCATGGAGCTGACCATCTTTTCCCTGCTCCTTCAACTCTTTGTAACTCTCGGCAAAAACCACATAAACAACGTGGAAATGCTCTCCGGCATGCGTGTTTACAAGCAGAAGGAGTATATGGAAAAGTTCCGTTCTGTCATGGATTATATCGATACGCATTACATGGAGGAACTGAATCTGGAGGATATCGCCCGCTCCATCGGCTTTAGTAAATACCATTTTTCCAGACTCTTTAAACAATACACCGGTTACACCTTCTGCGCCTACATCTGCTATCGCAGAATCAAGGTTGCCGAGGAGCTTCTGGCACAGCCCGATCTCTCCATCACAGAAATCGCACTGCAGGCCGGTTTCCCCAGCATATCGACCTTCAACCGTGTATTCAAACAACAAAAGAACTGTACCCCCAGCGTCTACCGTGAGAAAAACAACCGCTATCTGAATGTGTCAACACCGCTTCCGGATTCTGTTAATCCTTCTGTGTCGGATTGCTGATGACGATCTTCCCATCATGTAATCCGACACTGACCTTATTATCCGATAAGCTGATCGCCTGTAAAAGATCCGCCGGTATCTGAACTCTTCCCACACGATCGACGATGACATATTCGTCCTGGGTTTCCTCCTGTCTCCAGTCAATAGAGCTCTCCTGCAATCTATCCGCATAGGCTTCCTTGAGCACTCGTTCACTGCTGATCTTGCCGTCGCGAATCGCCACGACACGCTTTACTTTCTTGGAAAGCGCCACATCGTGTGTAACAATCAGGATGGTCTGTCCGTTTTTGTTAAGCTCCGAGAAAACGTCAAAAATATAGTTGGCGGTTTTCATATCCACGCTTCCGGTGGGTTCATCCGCCAGAAGGAGTCTGGGTGAATTGGCTAAAGCGATGGCAATCGCCACGCGCTGCTGCTCACCTCCGGAAAGCATATTCATGCGGCTGTGTTTCTTGTGCCCCATACCCACCATTTCCAATAATTCCATGGCCTTGTCATGACGCTTCTTTGTGTCGGAAAGGCACATGGGAAGCATTACATTCTCCACAGCAGACAGATACGGCAATAAATTTCGTCCGTTGTTCTGCCACACGAAGCCGACTGTATCGCGCTTGTACAAGACCAGTTCCTTCTCTGTCATGGTAAAAAGATTCTTACCGCCGACCTGAAGAGATCCTGCACTGGGTCTGTCCAATCCGCCGATCATATTTAAGAAGGTGGATTTGCCGCTTCCGCTGTTTCCGATGATTGCAGTCAGTTCTCCCTCCTCAATCACCAGATCCAGCCCCTGAAGGGCAAGTACCTCCGTCTCCTTTGTCTTATAAATCTTTACCAGGCTCTCTGCCTGTACCATCGTCTCTGCCATACCATCAACCTATTTTTTTGCCGTTTTCCAGTTCGATAATCATATCACCGGCATCCATTAATCCCACGTCATGGGTCGTCATCAGAACCGTGATTCCTTCTTTTCGGGTCATCTCCTGAAACAACCTGGTCACCTGCGCCGCCATTGCACTGTCCAGCTCTGCTGTCGGTTCATCCGCCAGAATAATTCTGGGACTGTGGGCGATTGCCCGTGCGATTGCCACACGCTGCTGCTCTCCGCCGGACATTTCAGCCGGCATATGGTTCATTCGATTGCCGAGTCCTACCATCTTAAGGCAGCTCTCCACGCGTTTGTCTCTCTCTCTTCCGGCTTTTATACCGGCCAACCGCATGGAAAACTCCACATTCTGGAATGCATTCATGGTGGGAATCAAAGAAACTGCCTGAAATACAAACCCCATTCTGGTTCTCCTGAGATTCTCCCTTTCCTTCGGCGTCATATTCTTTACATCGTTTCCCTCAATCAAAACCGTCCCCGAAGAGGGGTTATCCAGCGCACCGATAATGTTCATCAGCGTGGTTTTACCGGAACCGGAACGCCCCTTTAAAATGGCGAGATTTCCGGGCGGTATCTGAACATTTATGTCATACAATGCCTGAAACTCCCCGCCCGGCACCGAGAAAATACGATTTACATCCGTCGTCTGAATTACATATTGACTATCCATTATTCTTCACCCAATTTCAGTGCTTTCGCAACATTCATCTTAAACAACAGTGTGATCAGGACTGCCAGACAGCAGATCATCACCCCTGCGATCACCCCGTACAATCTCATCATATCCGCAGCATTGACCACCAATTTCATGGGAAGTACCTGATTTGCCGCAGCGTATGCCTGTTGCACCATGGGGACAAACATTTCAGATGCCAGTTTTCCGATACCGATTCCCGCAAATACCGAGAACACTCCCGAGAAAATCTGCTCATTCATCAGCATGTGGAACAATTCGCCGCGATGCATACCGCAGGCACGAAGTACGCCGAAAATCATTTCCCGGGAACGGATTGACATAATCCAATAGATCAGATACCCCACCGCACACAGAAGTATCGTGACCATAAAGCCCATGGTCAGCACTCCGTTTGTTCCCTGCAGGAGAGGATCCTCTATCGCACTCTTCA
>CAMAGI010000088.1 GCA_945833775.1 uncultured Lachnospiraceae bacterium | reverse complement strand
AAACAACACTGCATCTTCCCTTGGTTTTTCGATACTGATGGATCTCCGTGCGGTGTATCCGAATGCTTTTATAGTGCTCCTTCTTATCTTCGTTCTCCAACGCTCTCAGCCGCAATTCCAGATGATCCCGTAGCTCCTGAGTGCCCTCCGTGAGAATACTCTGCTTTGCCTCATCAATACTGCGCAAGAAGGAGGTCAGCACATTCTCCGCTCTGGTTTTCATCTCATCATAGTGAAACTCCGGAAAATCCCGCATGATTGCGGGTAGATAGAGCCCCGTCGCGGATGCAACGGACTTGGGGGTTATGGATTCCTCTCGCTCAATCTGTTGAAAACCTTCCCGGACGGAAGGGGTTCCGAACAGCATTCTGGAATAGCTTCTGACCTTCTTTCTGATCTGTGTATATGCGTAATAAATGATACCGCTAATCACAAGCAAAAGAACCAATACAATGATCAAGCCGATCAAACGGACATCCATAGTATTTCCTCCGTACACAAAAAGCCGCGGGTTCCGCTTACGGAATCCACGCGGCTTATGTAGATTACAACAGTTGATTCCGATTATCTTCTGTCATTCTCATCAAATATATCACCGCACTCCGGACAGAATTTCGGAGGATGTGCGGGATCTTCGGGTTCCCAACCGCACTTATCGCACTTGTAAAGGGGAGCTCCTTCCGGTTTCCTGGAACCGCAGTCAGAGCAGAACTTACCCTGATTTACTTTACCGCAGGAGCAGGTCCAGCCTGCCTCCGCGGGCTTAGGAGCCCCACATTCTTCGCAGAATTTTCCTCTGTTATCCGTCTTGCCGCAGGAACAGGTCCAGCCCAAAATCGGTGCGGCTGCCTGAGAGGGAACCTGCATCTGTGCCGTCTGACCGGCCTGATACTGGGCGTTTAAAGATGCAATCTGCCCTGCGTTTGCGCCGCCCATCATATTGGCCATGTTCATGCCCGCAAAAGCCATCATGGGGCCCGCAGACTCATTCGCCGCTGCCAGTTTCATGGCTTCTGCCTGAGCGGTTGTAAGGGTTGCCGCCTGCATTCCGGGATCCCGATAAACCGCCTGTTCCTGAAGTGCCGAAATCTTCTTGGCAACCTCTGTGGGCAGCGAAGGGGGATTCATGTTCATGGATACCACCACGATACCACGAAGCTCCTGCCACTTCTCGGACAATTCCTCATTCAAAAACCGTGCCAGTTCTGCGCTGTGTCCGGGGATCTCACTGTAGCGGACTCCCATCGCGGAAACCTTTGCCAGAGCGGGCTGCAGAGCCGTCATAAGCTCAGCCTTCATGATGCTCTGAAGGTCTGATTTCTTGTAGCTGTCAGTCACGTTTGCACACACATTTTTATAAAACAGAAGCGGGTCGACAAGCTTAAAGGAATACTCACCGTTACACCGCAGTTCCGTATCCATGTCCAGACCGATATTGCGATCCACCACACGGAAGGGAATCGGGCTGGAGGTTCCGAACAGGTTGCCCTTGATCTCCTTGATATTGAAGAAGTATACACGCTGATCCCGGGCGGTGTTGCCTCCGAAGGTGAATCGTCTTCCGACAACATTAAAGGTATTCTTGATATTTTCGTTCAAACTTCCATAGAACAGGCTGGGCTCCGTGGAAGTATCATAGACAAACTCACCGGGATCCGCGCAAAATTCCACAACCGCTCCCTGGTCAACGATAATCATGCACTGTCCTTCGTTGACAGCTACGATGGAGCCGTTGGAAATAATATTGTCCGATGCCTGCGTATTGCTGTTTCGTCCCTGGTTAACACGCTTCTGCCCCTTGATCATTAGGACATCATTGGAAAGGGAATCACAATAGAAATACTCTCTCCACTGGTCAGCCAGAAGTGTCTGCAGGGTATCTTTTGCCGCTTTAATCAATCCCATACTTTTATCCTCCATTAAGGCGAAATTTTTCCTATGAAAGTTATTCTATCAGATTTTGGTTCTGCGCTCAACTGCTTTTCAAAATAAACTTTACAAAATGCTTTTTTCTGATAAACTTATTTCTATAGTGTCCGTTAAACGACGTCTGTCAAAAAGTCCTGCGAAGGACGCATGAAATCCGGTACGAATTCCGGAAAGACTGTTTGATCCGGCTGTGCGCATCTGCACGGTAAGAAGTACGAAAGGAATGGATAACCATGGGTAAAAAAGCTACAAAGGCCGCTGACAATATGTACTATCTGGCTCGCTGTGAAGCCGCATTGACCAACCCCGACTTCACAAGCCGCGAAAAGGCTGCAGAACTGCTGAATATCGACCGTACCCGTCTGGCCAGAATCGAGCTTGACACGATCGAGCCATACCCCGAAGAGGTACGTGCCATGGCTCATGTATACAATACTCCGGAACTGTGCAACACTTACTGTGCCAGAGAGTGTCCCATCGGAAAAACCACCATAAAGGAGGTTTCCATCGAGGATTTTGATCGTCTCGCCCTCAAGGTTCTCGGCTCTCTTAAGGATATTGACAAGCTCCGCTCCTCCCTGATTGCCATTTCCGAGGATGGAGTGATCGACGAAAAAGAACAGGAAGAGTTCGAAGACATCCTCGACTCTCTGGAAAAAATCAGCTTAAGCGCCAAGGCGCTCCGCCTCTGGGCAATCAAAAACGTTCGTTTGCTTTGAGCCGTGCATAAAAAGAGGTCTATAGCCCTGTGGGAGCTTGCTCACACCAGGGGCTACAGACCTCTTTTTGTATGCGGCGAATGCCGCGATCGAGATGAAGCCGCCAGATAACCTCTCTACTCTCCGGCCGCTTTCTTCGCAAACTCTGTATTCACCAGTTCCTCATAGGGCACCTTCTCCTCCAGCACCCTGGAATCAATCAGAATATTCTGCAGCAGATCAAATGCCTCTTTTTCAAACACCAGATTCTCCTTCCAGGTATCCTGCTTCTGATAGCGTTCCACAATCCTTGTGATGGTCTCAAGATCCGACTGATCAAACTGCGGCGCAATCACCTTTGCGATCTCCTCCGGTGAATGTGTCCGGACATAATCCATTCCCCGCTGCAGCGCCTCAGTAAAGGCCAGAATGACAGCGGGATTCTTCTCGATATAACTCTTCTTGGCACAGAAGGCCGTGTAGGGAACATACCCGGAATCTTCCCCCAGAGATGCCACAACATATCCATCGCCTTTTTGCTCCAAAAGTGTCGCGTAGGGTTCAAATTCAATGGAATAATCTCCCTGTCCGCCGGAAAATGCCGCAGCGGTGGATCCAAAATCAATACTCTGGTCGATGGATAAATCCTGCGCCGGATCCATGTTGTTTTTCTTCAGAATAAATTCAAAAACCATCTCGGGCATACCACCGGCTCTTCCGCCAAGCACGGTACTCCCCTTGAGCATATCCCAGGAGAAGTCATCCATCGGTTTTCTGGATACCAGGAAATTGCCCGCTCTTTGCGTCAACTGGGCAAAATTCACAGCATAGTCCTTCGTCCCTCCCACATAAGTATAGATGGAACTTTCACTTCCCATAAAACCGATATCCGCCTCATCCGTCAGCACCGCTGTCATTGTCTTATCCGCCCCGAACCCGGTCACCAGTTTCAGGTCAATCCCGGCGTTCTCAAAATAGCCTTCCTCAATGGCGACATACATGGGTGCATAAAAAATGGAGTGCGCAACCTCATTCAGCACCACCTCGGTGCCGCCTGTTGTTTTCGCACTCCCGTCTCCACAGCCTGTCAGGGACAAGCCGGTCAGCGCAGCCGCCATTGCAATCGCAGCCACCCGTTTACCAACACACAACTTCTTCATAGATTTTCCTCCAAAAAAACATTCGTAAGTATAATCTATGAAAAAGAACGCGTTCCGTGACTGTCCTCATCGCCAAACATCAAAGGGCTGCCTTAATTCTTTCAATCATGTCGGCGTACTCGTCCTCAGAGAGATAAGTTTTCTGCGGATTCATCTGGAAAGTACCTCCCCACTCATCCCCATCCTTGTATTTGGGACAAAGATGCATATGCAGATGGCATCCCGTATCTCCGTATGCACCGTAATTCAGCTTATCCGGATGGAATGCGGCATGGATCGCTCTTGCCGCATGGGCAACGTCCTCCATGAAAGCAATTCGTTCCTCTTCACTGATGTCGATAATCTCGCTCACATGGTCCTTGTAGGCTACAATACATCTTCCGGGCTTGGACTGCTCCTTAAAGAGAATCAGACTGGACACCTTCAGATCACAGATAAAAATACCGAACTTATCCAGAAGCTCTCCTCTCATGCAATATCCGCAATTTGCATCTTTCACATTGTACCTCTTTCCGCGGTCTTGCCGCATTTCATTTTTATTGCTTAACTCTCACCGGTCATGCTTCCGGCGAGTCACCTTTCTTTTGTTCTTCCTCCGTCTTTTTGTCCGATTTTTTGTCAACCTTTTCGGTGTTCTTCTGCTTTGCTCCGAGCTCGTCCACCATCTTCTCAATGAGTAGCTTCTTTACGTACACATCGATACTGAGCAGGCAGATGAACGAAAACTTCTGCAGAAATTCACGGCTTTCCTCCGGTGCCTCAGAAAATGTCGTCTCCGCAAGCTGAAACTTCTCCCGCACATCCTCCTTCAGCAGATTGATCTGATCGGCTTCCAGTTCAAAAACTTCACGGTAGACACTCTCCAGATTAAACGAGTCGTCCCGTTTGAAATATTTCTCCGTGATCGGATGCAGCAATGTCTGAATATCGCTGATCGACATAATCCCCTTGAAATAATAGATGAAGATCAGCACAAGGACATGCTCCTTCGAGTACTTCTTCTTCACCGGCGGCGGAAGCAGATCGTTTTTCGCATAATTATTGATCATGGTCTTGGTCAGGATCTTGTCATCCCCGGGATAACGGGCTGTCGATTTCAAGCGCGTGTCCATAAAGGTGGTCACCTGATCCATATACAGATCAATGTTTGGAATATCCTCAGGCTTGATATATTCAATACGTTCCAGACTAGCCAGAATGCTGTTTAAAAGATCTTCGGAATTGATCGTCATCGCAATAACCCTCCACTTCTAACATTATATAGTATTGAAAACTACATAGCAACTCTTTTTTCCATTTTCTTTTTCAGATCCCTATTTACTTTATGACTTTAGTATGCTAAAATATCCATAGCTTCTGTAGGAATGTAAAGTGTAAAAGTCATTGTGCGAGGTAGAACTTAATGAATAAAAAAATCAAAACCGATGCTGTAGATTCTCTGTTTGATGCCATCCTCTGTCTGGAGACCCGGGAAGAATGCTACAGTTTCTTCGAAGATCTTTGTACCGTCAATGAACTGCTGTCCCTCTCCCAGCGTTTTGAAGTAGCCGCCATGCTCAAAAAGCACAAAACCTATTTGGAAATTGCGGAGAAAACCGGCGCTTCCACTGCTACAATCAGCCGTGTAAACCGCTCCTTAAATTACGGAAATGACGGTTACGATCTGGTGTTTTCAAGAGTGGAAAAGCCACAGGACAACGAGGAAGAATAACCCCTGATAAATGCAAAACATCATGCGCCGTTTGGCGCACCGTAAAAAAGCACCAGGACGCACAAGCGCCACGGTGCTTTTGTTATGAAGGAATGCCCGATCCTACAGGACAGGTCTCATCACTGCCGGGCACTGTCCCCTGCAGTCTCCTCCTGTTGGTCACTGAAATTCTCTTCCTGTACTTCTTTCAGGGCTTCCGCCAGCGCTGCCTTAGCAGATCTTCTGCTGGCACGGACTGCCCCGGCCTTCTTCGGCGCATTCTTTTTGTCCTCCGGTTGCCTGTTCATATCACACTTTCCCTGGAAAACAGCATTCTCGTCTATCACGATAACCGCTGTCGTGATGTCTCCGAACACCTTTGCAGTGGAGGTAAGCTCCACCTTCTCCGGCGCATTCACATTTCCCATAACCGTACCGCCGATCAGAACCGACGATGCACTCACATCACTGCCGATGCTTCCGGTGGCACCGATGATCAGACAACCTTCTGTGGTTACGCTCCCTTCCACACTTCCGTCTATTCTCAAGGAGCCCCGGGATGAAAAGTCTCCGTTGAGAACACAACCCTCACCGACCAGTGTAGTGATCTTAATCTCTTTCGTCTTTTTACGCAACGCGCTACCTCCTTTGTTAACCGCTGATCGCCAGCATCTCCATGGGATCAATATATACTCCGTCCTTCATCATCTGATAGCCGAAGAGTGCATTTTCATCACTTATCATAAAAAGCGAAGTCCCCTGAACCACATTGTCGCCGACCTTTACCATCGCATCGCCCTGGTTTCTGTATATCGTAACATATCCGTTTCCGTGATCCACCCAGACATTGTGTCCGTATTCGGCATCATCGTTTACTGCTGTAACGGTTCCGCCGGCTGTGGCAAGGACCGATGTGCCAAGAGAAGCATGAAAGATGAGAATCGGCTGATTGTCCGAAGTGTTCTCTTCCATCTGTGCAGCTCCCGATAACGGAAATTCCGTGGGCATTGTCTGCTTTTCCAGCTGTGCCGTCAGAACGCTTTCACGCTCCACCTTCTGTGTGAGTTCGTTGCTGAGCAATTGCACCTGTTCATTGAGTCCTTCAATCTCTTTCTTAAGCTGCTCCCGCTCCTCGCTCTGCCTCTGAAGCTGAAGCTCCTGCTCGCTGATTGTCTGACTGAGCTGTTCAGCCTTCCGGTTGGCAACATCCCATAGCTGCCCCTCATAGACAAAGTACCCAATCATAGCACCGATCACAACGCTGAGAATCAGAATGACCGTCCAGAGGAACGCAGGCTTGACACGATACTGTTTCACATTGGCATCAACACCATCCGACGTGACGATCACCAGATGGTTCATCTTATGCTTGTGCTTCTGTCTCTGCATAAACGCCTCCTTCGATAAACCACTTTAGTTTAACATAATCGTATCACACCATCAATATTTTCTTAATAAATTTGTAATATTTTTCCATAAAAAGCCCATGATTTTGCGAAATCATGGGCTTTTTCTTAAGATTTTTTGTGCATTTCTCACAAGTGCTAAACTTCCAGCTTCATATCCCCCTCTTTGATCAAACCGGCCTTTCTCATTCCCTCGCTGATCAGGAGAGAAACGGCTGCAGGAAGGATAAAATGCATGAGCAGAATGAGCAGAAGCGCCGTCCCTGCGCTCATTCCGCCTTCTGTCATGGAACCGTATGCGGCGATCTGTCCGACAAAACCGGCACTTCCCATTCCGGAACCCACGGGCGTGCTGGTCATCCGAAATACCGCGGATGCGATGGGGCCCAGAATTGCACTGGAGACAATCGCGGGAAGCCAGATGATCGGTTTCTTTACGATATTGGGAACCTGCAGCATGGAAGTACCCACTCCCTGTGCCACAAGGCCACCCATCCTGTTCTCACGATAGCTTGCCACCGCAAAACCCACCATATTACAGCAGCATCCGATGGTTGCCGCACCGGCGGCCAGTCCGCTCAGGCTCATAGATACCCCGATTGCTGCAGAGCTGATGGGAAGTGTTAAAATCATCCCCATCAATACAGATACCGCAATACCTCCCAAAATGGGATGCTGTTCCACATTTACGTTTACCAGCGCCCCCAGCCAGCTCATGAACGCACTGATGGGAGGTCCGGCAATAAAGCCTACGATAGAGCCGGAAAGAATTGCAACAAAGGGAGTGACAATGATATCGACCTTGGTCTTTCCCGCTACCAGATGCCCCAGCTTGATTGCCACCAGTGCCGCAATAAAGGCTCCCAGAGGCTCGCCCGGTTTTCCCAATGCAAAAGCTTCCATGGCCGTTACTGCGGGGAATGCTCCCACCATTCCTGCCACGGCGGCGGATACCGTCACCAGCGGGCCTTCCTTATACTTGCACGCCACACCGACACCGATACCCGCACCGGTCAGGGTTTTGGCCACATTACTGATTGCAATCAGATACGCTCCGGGCACTCCTCCGATCAGACTTCCGATCTGTGCAATGATCGTACCGATGATCAATGTGGAAAACAGACCCAGAGCCATCCCGCTCAGTCCG
Source organism: uncultured Lachnospiraceae bacterium (assembly GCA_945833775.1). Taxonomy (GTDB): domain Bacteria; phylum Bacillota; class Clostridia; order Lachnospirales; family Lachnospiraceae; genus Acetatifactor. The sequence continues at coordinate 1,765 of CAMAGI010000088.1, read as the reverse complement.
TCAATAAAAATTTCATTTGCCCATTTTTTTAATTTTTTCATACGATTTCCGACTGCCCTTGCGGCAGTCCTCCTCCTTTTGTAATTTCACATTTTCATCTGCGAAACCATATTGAATGCGCAGCTGTCTTGTCAGCTGTCAATATCTTATCACGCACCTGCCTTCTGTGCAAGCAAAACTTACGTAAAAAAGCTGCCCCTCCGTCAGGATGAGCAGCTTTTTAAAACCTTTTCCCAGTTGAGTGGTCCGCCGAACAGATCCAGCGAACTGCCGATTGTCACGTTTACATGTCCTCTTCCCAGATCTCTTATTCGTTCCAGATCCTCATAGGAATGGACGCCGCCTGCATAGGTCGTCGGAATTCCCTGCCATTCGCCCAGCATTTTCACGATCTCACACTCAATGCCGCGGGACTTGCCCTCCACATCTACTGCATGGATCAAAAATTCATCACAAAATCCGGACAGTTTTTCCAGAAGCTTCGGTGTGACTTCCTCCCGGGTCAGTTTCTGCCATCTGTCCGTCACAATCAGATACTTATCCTCCACCCGCTTGCAGCTCAGATCCAGGACAAGATGCTCTCTACCGATTCGCTCTGTCAATTCGGAAAGCCTGTCATAGCGGATTACGCCGTCGCGAAACACATAGGACGTTACAATCACGTGACTTGCCCCCGCGTCCAGAAAGTCCTGCGCATTGTCAAGTCCGATACCGCCTCCTGCCTGAAGATCCTTCGGGCACGCACCGAGTGCCGCAAGTGCCTGCGCTTTCGTCGCCTCATAGTAAGGACTGTCAACGCTGTTTAAAAGAATCACGTGCCCGCCTCGTAAGCCGGCACTCCGGTACAGCTTTGCAAAATAGGCGGCATCCTGTTCGGCAACAAAATTCTCTCTTGCCTCATCCCCCTCATCGCAAAGGCTTCCACCGACAATCTGTTTTACTTTTCCGTTATGAATATCAATACAGGGCCGAAATTCCATGTTAATCTCCATTCCGCAGACGCTTTAGCGTCGGAGGAATCGCTCCTCTCCCACCTGTTTTTTCCATATTACACCAATTTGAAGCATTTGAAAACTGATTTGCATAAAAAGAAAATCACTGCACACACTATTCTTGCAGCTTTGAAGCAAATACTATGCATGCGGCAACACAAACACCGCTACGGAAATGGAGGATATTATGAAAAAAGCGACATTTGCAGGTGTCAGAAAACTGCTCTCGCTGAGTCTTGTGCTCGCTCTTACATGTATGACCTGTGCATGTGGAAGAACCAATAACAATAACGCGGGCGGCACGACCGGCACAACCGAATCGAGTTCCGCAGGGAATACCAATAACGGCGGAAACGGTAACAACGGCGGAAACGTCAATAACGGTAATAACGACACAACCAACAATTCCATCGGGACCGATCAAGCCCAGGGTACCGGCGACTTAAACGGCAACGGTACTACCAATGGAAACGGTACCGGAAACATTGGCGATATGGACGGAGTGCACGAGGGCGGAGCCAACCCTACCGACGACGGCTCCCTGATTGATGATCTTGTAGATGGTGTGGATGATCTCACCCATGATCTCACGGACAGCACCACAAACGGTACCGGTACAAACGGCACTACAAACGGTACTACAAACGGCACCGTAAACGGAAACGGTACCGGCACAGGCAACAATGGTATGGGTGTCGGCGTTCGTTAAGTGTTCTCCTTTTAACACGAGAATAAGAATCCCCGGTCAGCGCATTCACTGCCCGGGGATTTCA
>CAMAGI010000087.1 GCA_945833775.1 uncultured Lachnospiraceae bacterium | reverse complement strand
AGTCCGAGATATTCCGCTTCGTCCTCCACACTGTTGTCCGGAAAAGTCGTCGCATAGACAACCTTTGCCTCAAGTCCCAACTCACGAAACAGCTTCATGCGGTATGCCTGGCCGCTCTCCACACCGCCCTTTAACCAGTAATAGAAATGATGAAAACTGTAAATCATCTCAGATATACTCCTTTGCCTTCATCGACGTTTTCACAAAACGGCTTTTATCTGATCAATCGCATACAACGGCAGATTAACAAGCCATTCTTCTTTTTTGTAGTCCGACATGGACGTGCGAACAGCAATGTCGGGTGAGAATTTTTCCTGATAAGTTTTCAGGCTCTTTGCCCGAAGATTTACTTCTGCCTTAACTTCAACGGGAACGATCTGCTCGCCTGTGTCAATAACAAAGTCGACTTCACAGGAACCTCTGTCGTTGGTGTAATAGTAAACCTCCAGATCCTCAATGGTTTTTAGTTGTTGACAAACATACTGTTCCGTAAGAGCACCCTTGAACTCCGTAAAAAGATCGTTGCCATCCATCAAGGTGCGCTGATTGAGTCCGGCCATACATCCCAGTAGTCCAACATCTACTACAAACAGTTTAAATGCTTTCATGTCTTCATACGCTTTCAGCGGAATACCGGTTGCATTTACGCGGCTGACCTTATGAACAAGCCCGCAATCGCCAAGCCACATGATTGCAGTTTCATAATCTTTCGCTCGGGCACCTTCGCGAACAAGGCCATAGATGAACTTTTTATTCTCTTTCGCCAACTGAGAGGGTATACTGTTCCAAAGCATACGAAGTCTTGGAACAATTTCATTTGGAGCGTGCTTTGAGAAATCCTGTTCGTAGGCCGCAAGGATTCGCTTTTGAATTTCACGGACCTCACTAAAATCTTTATTTTCCGCAAAACTTTGTACAGCCTCAGGCATACCTCCAATAAAGTAATAGTGCTTCAAAGCGTCTATATACGTTTGTTTAAAACTTGTAATCATTTGAAAGTCTTGCCTGTCAAGCAGCCCGGCAAAACGTTCCTTATCGATTGCCATCAAAAATTCTTTGAAAGAAAGAGGATAAAGCTTTAGGAAATCCACCTTGCCCACGGGAAAAGATGTACCTTGATGCAAGGCGATACCAAGCAGAGAGCCTGCACATACAATGTGATATTGCGGTGCATTCTCGTAAAAATACTTAAGAGATGTCAGTGCTCTTGGGACTTCCTGCACTTCATCAAAAATCAACAGAGAATTGTCAGGATTGATTTTGTGACCTACATACAACTCCAATCCCATAATCAGGCGGTCCGTATCCAGGTCGGAAGCAAATAGCTCTGCCATTCTGGAATTGGAGTCGAAATTGATATATACGGTATCCGCATACGCTTGTCTGCCGAACTCTTTCATCAACCAGGTCTTGCCGACCTGACGTGCGCCTTCGATGATTAAAGGCTTGCGGCGTTTGCTTTGTTTCCATTTGAATAGTCTTTCCATAGCAATTCGGTACATACACGCACCTCCCTCGTTGTAATACATGTATAGTATGGCACATGAGCACAAAAATTACAACGAGTTTTTGTTGATCCATCACACTTTTTACGCCGAATAATGCTAAAATCTCCCTTTTCAAATCTGTGTTGCTAAGAATGAATTTTTCGAAATGGGAGTGAAAGAAAGCGATGCCCGGTAAAATAACCAGGCATCGCTTACTGTTGTTTATCGGAAATATGCCACGCCGGACTCGAAGATCTTCAGATCCTGCTCCCCGTAGATGTTGATTGCCACAGATGCATCTCTTCTCTCGGAGTGTGCCATCTTGCCAAAGCATCTGCCGTCGGGAGAGGTGATACCTTCGATGCATGCATAGGAACCGTTGATGTTAAACTCCTCATCCATGCTTACATTTCCATCCGGATCACAGTACTGGGTCGCCACCTGACCGTTTGCAAAAAGTTTTGCAATCCACTCGGAGGGGGCTACGAAACGGCCTTCGCCGTGGGAAGCCGGATTGCAGTAGGTTGCTCCCAGCTTGGCACCCTGCAGCCAGGGTGATTTGTCGGAAACCACCTTGGTGTACACCATCTTGGAAATGTGACGGTTGATGGTATTGAAGGTCAGGGTAGGAGAATCCTCCTTCTGTCCGACAATTTCTCCGTAGGGAACCAGGCCAAGCTTGATCAGTGCCTGGAATCCGTTACAGATACCAAGTGCCAGACCGTCACGCTCATTTAAGAGCTTCATAACCGCTTCCTTCATTTTTGCATTCTGGAATGCGGTTGCAAAGAATTTTGCACTTCCGTCGGGCTCGTCACCTGCGGAGAAGCCGCCGGGGAACATGATGATCTGCGCCTGAGCGATTGCCTTCTCAAACTCTTCCACGGAATCGCGGATGTCCTCTGCGGAAAGGTTCTTAAATACCCTGGTAATCACGTTCGCACCTGCGCGTTCAAAAGCCTTGGTGGAATCGTACTCGCAGTTGGTTCCGGGGAATACCGGAATGAATACTGTGGGCTTGGCAACCTTGTTCTTGCAGACATAGATATTGTCTGCCTTGAAACAGTCACTCTTGACAGCTTCGCATCCCTTCACCGCCTTGGTGGGGAATACCTTTTCCAGCTTGGAGGTCCAGGAGGCAAGTGCCTCATCCATGGTAATCTTCACATCGCCGTATACAAATTCCGCTGCATCGGTTACGGAACCGATCACGGTGTACTCAAGCTCCATGTCGTCCAGATCCGGAAGCTTTTCCTCGGGCATTTCCACCAGAATATCGCCCAGTCCGTTTCCGAACAGCTCATCTATGGTGACGTCACACTCAATGGTCACACCCAGTTTATTACCGAATGCCATCTTCGCTGCGGCTGCCGCCACACCCTTGGCATCCAATGCATATGCAGATACAATGTCTCCCTGCAGGATCAGTTCGTGGATCGCACCGTACAGTGCCGACACAGCCTCATACATGGGAATGTCAAAATCATCCTTCTCGATTGCAAACCGTACCAGTTTGTTGCCGGGGGTCTTGAGTTCGGGAGTCACCACCTCGCCGCTCTTAGCAATGTCCACCGCAAAGGAAACCAGTGTGGGCGGAACATCGATATCGTTGAAGGTACCGGACATGCTGTCCTTACCGCCGATGGAAGGCAGTCCGAAGCCGATCTGTGCATCATAAGCCCCAAGGAGTGCCGCGAAGGGCTGGCTCCAACGGGAGGGATCGGAGGTCATTCTGCGGAAATACTCCTGATAGGTGAAGCGAATCCTGGAGAAATCTCCGCCTGACGCAACAATTTTTGCCATGGATTCCACCACCGCATAGACTGCGCCATGGTAGGGGCTCCAGGAGGAAAGGTACGGATCGAAACCGTAAGCCATCATGGTAACGGTGTCGGTCTTGCCCTGCAGAACCGGAAGCTTTGCAACCATGGTCTGGGTCTCTGTCAGCTGATATTTTCCGCCGTAGGGCATCAGCACACTGCCCGCGCCGATGGAGGAGTCAAACATCTCCACCAGGCCCTTCTGGGAGCATACGTTCAGGTCGTTTAACAAGGTCAGCCATGCTGCTTTCACGTCACCGGCTTCCAGCTTTTCTCCCACCGCAGGTACTGCCCATTTCTCGAAATAATTGTCTTCCTCGGAGGGAATATCCACCTTGACCGTGGTCTCCTGATGGGCACCGTTGGTGTCCAGGAATGCTCTCTTTAAGTTTACGATGGTCTTGCCGCGCCAATTGAGTACCAATCTGGGCTCTTCGGTAACCACCGCAACGGGGACAGCCTCCAGATTCTCCTCAGCAGAGTAGGCAAGGAAAACATCCACATCCTTCGGGTCCACAACCACCGCCATACGCTCCTGGGATTCGGAGATTGCAAGCTCCGTGCCATCCAGACCGGCATACTTCTTCGGAACCTTGTCCAGGTCAACAATCAGACCGTCAGCCAGCTCACCGATGGCAACGGACACACCGCCGGCACCGAAGTCGTTGCACTTCTTAATCAGGCGGCTGACCTCCTCCCGGCGGAACAGTCTCTGGATTTTACGCTCGGTGGGAGCATTACCCTTTTGAACCTCTGCACCGCAGGTCTCAATCGAGCTCTCCGTATGTACCTTGGAGGAACCGGTTGCACCGCCGCAGCCGTCGCGTCCGGTACGGCCGCCCAGAAGGATGATGATATCCCCGGGATCGGAGGTCTCGCGGATGACGTTCTTTCTGGGTGCGGCACCCATAACGGCACCGATCTCCATACGCTTTGCCACATAGTTGGGATGATAGATTTCTTTTACAAAACCGGTCGCGAGACCGATCTGATTACCATAGGAGGAATACCCGCTGGCAGCGCCACGAACCAGCTTTTTCTGGGACAACTTACCCTTTAAGGTCTCGGACACGGGAACCGTGGGATCTGCCGCACCGGTCACACGCATTGCCTGATAGACATAGCCGCGCCCGGAGAGGGGATCGCGAATGGCACCGCCCAGACAGGTAGCCGCGCCACCAAAGGGCTCAATCTCCGTGGGATGGTTGTGCGTCTCGTTCTTGAAGAATACGAGCCATTCCTCCGTCTCCACATGATCGCCGTAGTCCATCTCAACCGGAACCACAACGGAGCAGGCATTGATCTCATCGGACACTTCCATATCCTCAAGCTTGCCGTCCTTCTTTAATTTCCGCATAGCCATCAGAGCCAGATCCATCAGACAGACAAACTTATCGGAACGGCCTGCAAAGATCTCCTCTCTGGTATCCAGATAGCTCTGGTAGGTGGTTTCGATGGGCGAACGATAGTAGCCGTCACCGAAGGTGATATCGGTAAGCTCGGTGGAGAAGGTGGTATGCCGGCAATGGTCGGACCAATAAGTGTCCAGCACACGGATCTCGGTCATGGAGGGATCCCGCTTCTCATCCTCGCGGAAGTATTTCTGAATATGTAAAAAGTCCTTGAAGGTCATGGCAAGGCCAAGGGAATCGTAGAGCTTTCGCAGTTCGTTCTCCGGTTTCTGACAAAAGTCCTCAAAAATGGAAACATCGGCCGGGTCTTCGAATTTGGTCACCAGGGTGTCCGGCTTGACCATGTCGGTCTCTCTGGAATCCACAGGGTTGATGCAATAGGATTTGATTCTGGCAAACTCCTCCTCGGAGATATCCCCCTGAATCAGATAGGTAACCGCAGTCTTGATGATCGGATTCTCATTCTCATTCAAAAACTGTACGCACTGAACTGCGGAATCCGCCCTCTGATCAAACTGTCCGGGAAGGAATTCCACGGAGAAAACACGTCCGTCGGCGGGAATCTCAATGGTCTCCTCATACAGATCATCCACGGGAGGCTCTGAGAATACCGTCCTGCAGGCCTTTGCAAAAACCTCATCGGAAATATTCTCCACATCGTAGCGGATGAACACGCGAACACTGTTCACATTAATACCAAGGTAATTTTTCAGTTCCTCATGCAGTTCCTTCGCTTTCACGGCAAAGGGTGCTTTCTTTTCGACATAAATACGTCTCACATTGCCCATTTTGTCGGCTCCTCCAATGTTTTTTCGTGCGAACCAGCCACACACGCAATTTTACCAACTACTATATTACAATGAAAATGCGTTTCCCACAATAGCAGAAAACAACAAATTTCCCGTTCATTTACTCATGCAATCGGTGAATCAGACGATAGGCCACATCCGATTCGTTCACCAGACTCTCCGTATGCGCAAAAAACACGATGCCGTCCGTGGGAGCCGTGATCCGCTCCCGGATCCTGCCGTCAAAGGGGTCAATAATCTGTGCAAGCTCCATCCCGTAGCGCACATCCTCCCCCGCCTTGACCTGTCCCCGGAAGATACCGCCCCTGCCGGCATAGACATCGCTCAGATCACTCTCGTAGAGCACATGGCTGATGTAGCCCGAGTGGCTCTCGTAGCGGATGATGCCCATGCGTGTAAGAAAGCGCAGGATCGCCGCAACCCCCTGTCTGGCCGTGTTTTCATCGATGCGGTCCGTACAGTTGGTGTACAGAGAGAAGGCACAGGTCTCCGCGTCCTGCCAGTTGTAATTCAGGGTCGCCGTGTCAATGGGAAGGGGTCTTCGCACCACCGCATAGGGCAGGCCGAACAAATTGGCCAAAGAGGTATTCTGATACCCGGTCTCCATCATCCGCACATGGGGCACAAATTCCCCCTGCATATAAAAGGATGCCAGTTGGATACCAAAGCTGTACTCCCCGATTCTGGAAAGCAGGGCATCCGCCAGACGGGAAACCGGTTCCCCAAAGTCATTGCCCGGGAAGCTGCGGTTGATATCCACATCCTTCACGCCAAAGAAGCGGTTGCCGGTATTGACGGAATAGGCATTGACCACCGGAATCACCAGGACGGACTTTCCCGCACTCACACAGCCGTTGTTTTCCAATTCCGTCAGCGCCCGTACAAGCTGCGAGCAGATATACATCTGCTGAATCTCATTTCCCCGCATCGCCCCGACAATACAGGCGGATTTGTCCCCCTTGCCGAAGCAGTAGCCCATAACCCGCATATCCTCCCGATAGGTCGAGTGCAATCTGCATATTTCTTCTACGTGCATGCTTCCTCCTTACTGCGCGAGGATCCGCGCCAGCAGATCCCCTTCATACACCACCGGATACGCCCGCAGGGTAAAAAGCAGGCCGCCGCGTTTGGCATAAATCTGACGTTTCACGGTTCCCTCAAAGGGATCCACAACCTCCCCGATCAGATCCCCGCTGTGCACGTAATGATCATGCTCTGCCTGCGGCAGAAACACACCATCCACGTCACTGCGGATAAATTCCACCTCTCCGTCGCTGGACACAGCCGGTTCCCTGGTGTCTGCGACAGGCCCCTGCCAGATTCCCATCTCCTGCATCACCCGGAAAATTCCGTCCACCACCTGATCTCCGTAGGAACGGTTGATATTCTCTCCCTGTCCCATTTCGATGACCAGGGTCGGAATCCCCATCAGGTTCAGGGAATGGGCCAGAGTTGACTCATGGACAGTGGCGGTGGCGTTCATCCAGATCATATCCACGTTGGTCCAACGGGCATAAGGCAAGAGTTCCTCTGCAAATTCCTCCGCCAGGCGGACCTGTGGAATCTCCCGCACAAAGATGTCACTGGCATGCAGATCAATGCAGATGTCGGAGCCGATGATGCTGTCCACAATCGCAGCTGTCAGCCGGTCCGTCATACTCCCCTTTTCCTTTCCCGGAAACATCCGGTTCAAATCCATACCGATCTTGGGCATCGTGCGGTGTGCCATGTCGATACCCATAGGGTTGAGAGCCGGATAAACATCCACGCAGCCCGTGAGGAACCGGGAATTTTCCTTGATTCTGCGCACGACCTCGTAGCAGATATACTGCCCCTCCAGCTCGTCCCCGTGAATACCGGACACCAATGTAATCCGCTTCTTCCACCCGCCCTCGGGCTCCAATCGATTGCGGCGCACTGCCAGATGCTCTCCCACCGCCAGCTCCGTCTCAAATACCTTCTCCAGCATCGCTCTTCTTTCCTCTCAGAGTCTCTTTGTTCATCGCTTAACATACAGAATGCTCCAAGGTACATCTCCCTTGAAGCATTCATGGTTTTTCTATTCCTGTCCCGCCCTAATCCTCTACTCCGAGGTTGCGCAGAATATATAAAATCTCGCGATCCACCATATCGGCCGTAACACCGATGGTCTGGGCGGAAATCTTCAGCCCTTCCAGTACAAACATGATATTGCGTGCCGTTCCGCTGCAATCGTCACAGACAAACTCACCGTTCTCAACTCCTGCCTCGATCAGTTTCTCCATAATTCTGACAGCGGAGTCAAACTGCTTTTTCAGAATATTGTCCCGTTTGGGCAGCTCGTTTTCGAAATAAAACTCATAGGTTGCCTGGGTGAGTGTATTCTTTTTCCGCAGAAGTTCCTTCTTCTGCTCCCTCAGAAACAGAAGCACAATATCCACAGCGGTAGCGTCATCCTTGATTCCCTCTCCGAAGACATCATCCGCCTCCTGGCTCTCCATCTTAAGCACTTCCAGAAAAATCTGGCTGGTGCTGTCAAAATAAAGGTACAGACCGCCTCGACTGATACCGCAGGCCTCAACAATGTCCTTCATGGTCACTTTTTTAAAGCCCTTTTCCATGAATACCTTTCTGGCGGTTTCCAGTATATACTTTCTCTTCTGTACTGATTTGTCTCCCATTTTTCTCAAATACACCTTTCCTGACTAAGAACTTATCTCACATCAATCGGTTTATCCCAGTATTCCACAATCTCCTTCATCTGCTTCATCACAAGATAAAAGATGCGCTCCGAAACAGCCTCACTCCATAGAATCGCTTTCGTCCTGCCTCCCAGAACATACTTGGAGAAAATCCCCCGCAGCATATCCCAATCCCGGATGTCTGCCTTTTGAATCAGTCTCCGCTCGTCATCGTGACTACGGATACCCCGGCGCGAATAGACATACAGATAATTGCGGTCCATCAGTTCACTCTTCGAAGCCTCCCGGACAAAGTTCATAAGTGTTGCATCATACACCGGAAACACAACAGAGTGTTCCTCCAATCCCTCTCCCCGAAAGAGCGTGCTCACTTCCGTGCCGGACTTTTCTTCCAGCCAGGGAAGATAGCGAAGGAGTGGCAATAGAATCCGTTTATAATCTTGAATCTGTTGCTGTCTGTACTCCAAATCCTGATCCAAATCGCACCTCCTGTGCAAAAATGACACGTATGTATTATGACACATATGTATTTTTATTCTATCACATTTTTCACAAAAGTACAGCAGAATTTTTTCCGAATTAGTCTATACTTTTCAGACAATTTTATTGTATACTTAAGAAAAGACTATTTTTATTCTTTGCGCGCAGGCAGGTGTTCCAATCCGTACTGCGCAGGGGGACGTTTATGGCAGGAATCACACTCGAAAAAGGGAAACAGATCTACACTCCGGGACAGCCCATGACCGCTCTGCATCTGATTACCGCAGGCAGAGTGTCCGTGGAATATCCGGGCGGAAGCTACCTCATCGGAAAGGGCGATGTCATCGGCATCTGCGAGACATGTCTGGAAGTGCACTTTCTGTCCTACGCCGTGGAGGAGGATGCCACCATTCTGACCTACCCGGTTACCAGTCAGGAGAATCTGGATGATCTTTTGGAGAAGCACCCCGATGTGGCCAGGCTGTTCTTAATGTCCGCTTTCAAACAGATTCATACCCTGTTGACGCGCAGCTCCCTCTCCCGTCTGGAGTGCGGCAATCTCTATCAGGGACTGCTGTCCGATTATTCCAACTACACAACCCTCTGCAGGCGCTATCGTATCCCTGCAAAGGTTTTGGAACACATGGAGGAAATGAACGATTATCTGGAAAACGAAGCGGCCGATCTTTGGTTGGACGGATTCTATCTGGGGCTTCATCATGTCTATTCCGACGAGAAGTACCGTACTCTGGCCGGTGAAGCCAGCGTTGCATCGGGGCTCCTTCGAAAATGCAGTCTGGATTACCGCAAGACCTTCACGGTTCTGGAGGAACAATATCAGTACCGGCAGAGCATCCTGCAGTACTATTTCAACAAGGATGAGAACGATCTTTTTGCATATTATACCGAATTGTATTATCAACTGGGGAATTCCGGGGAGGACCTGGACGGGATCTACGAGAATATCAACCGCATCATCCAGCAGTTTACGGAAGATGATGATTTTGAGGACGAGCGCATCGCCAACCGCATCCGGACGTTTCTCAACAGCCGATCCCGGATTCCGGTATCGGCGGACGATGAGAGCGCCGAAATGACCGCCGATATCGCAGCGGAATTGTCCGGTTCCCTGAATAAAATTCTGGATTACGCCGGGCTGGATCTGGAGATCTCCCCCACCTTCCGCGAAAATGTTCTTGCATACCGCGC
>CAMAGI010000086.1 GCA_945833775.1 uncultured Lachnospiraceae bacterium | reverse complement strand
TTTCAGGGTTGCATTGCTGTTTATTTGTCAAGGTTCTGTGTTGCTGTTTTCAGCGACAACTCCGATATAATATCATCATTATCCTGCTGTTGTCAACAACTTTTTAAAACTTTTTAATTTTTTGTCGTTTGATGTTCTCACATCTCGCGGACGTTTTTTATACTATCACGGCAGAATACGATTGTCAACACGTAATTCACAATTTTTTTGAGTTTTTTCAACAATTATATTTAATGACAAAAAAAGCCCAAAACATGGGCTTTTTCTTGCTTTTTCACTCTGCCACGGCAGTGTAATTTACTGTATATACTCTTATTGCAGCAAAATTGTGTATGAATTTGAGTCATTTTTCAAACTAAGCTGAATTGATTCGATATTGGAAGCCATTGTCTCATCAACTTCTACGATTAATACCAGATTCTGACTTTCTCCCGCAGCAATCGTCCCGGCATACGTTGACAGGTCGTTCATCAGCATTGTTACCAGTGCGGTTCTCGTGTAATTATCGTTTACCTTTACCCGAAACGCAATTCGCTTCGACAGAACATCCGCGCTCTGTGCATTCGAACTCTCATTTTTCATTTCGAACTCAAGAACCAGCAACGCTTTCCCCTCCGGGGCCTGCAATGCAAAATAACCATCCATCTCCTCCGATTCGGAATAACTGTCCGTCACATAGCTTCCTTCATATGAAAATGTTATTCCTTCCTGGAGCTCCAGAAGCTGCGCCAACTCCGCAACCGATCCGATGTCATCTCTTTTATCGTCCTGCGTTTTATCAATCACCGTCGTATCATCCGTCGGCTTCATTCCACTCGTTTGATCGTCCTGCTCCTGTTGTTTATCCGATGCAGCCTGTTCCTCCAGTGCTTTTTCCGCCGCAAGCCTGTCCGCTTCATCCACAGCACTGATATCCACCAGTCTGCTTCTTTGGTTGGCATCGTACTTTAAAAGGAGCATGGCTGCATATTCACCCACAAGCCTTGTCTCCTCTTCCGACAGCTGTGGATAATCCGAGCCGCACGCACTAAGTCCCATCGTAATCGCGAGCAAAGCCACCGTTCTTTTTAACAGACTCTTTTTCATTCCTCTCTTCCTTCCACATATCCGTCACTTTTCTTCTTCTCCAGAACAATATAAATACCTGCGATAACCAGCGCAAGCATACCTACCCCGAAGAACAGCAGTATCTTCTGCAACGATTGTGCCCCGACAAAATCATACAGTACAATTTTACCGCATACCAGCATGGAAAGCAATAGCCCGTAGATTCTTACATTTTTTTGATTATCCGCAAAACCGATTCCGACGCAAGCCAGGGCAACTATCATAAGTAATACACTCTTTAAGAAAGGCAGCATGGGAATCCGAATTACCAGGAACATATAAGTTAGGAAAACAGCAAACACCAGACTTCTGTATCGTTGTTTCATCCCATACGTCTCCTGGATCGTCAAAACAATTGTCGCACTGCCGAAGACCAGCATGCATCCCCAGGTCACATAGGCTGTTGCATAGACAGAACGCAGCAGCATCAGAAAACAGAGGATCTGGACAACGTAACAGAACCAGTTCAGCAAAAGGATCTGTCTTCCCCTCCAGCGTTTCACATTGTAAAACAGAATGACCGCTCCAAAACAGATGCCCGCAATCGCCGGCAGTTTCACAATCTCCGGAAGCGTAAGTGCGGCGTAAGCACACACGGTTGCCACGGAAAGAATCTCATAGAATGTCTGCCAATAGGAAATCGCAGCAATACTCAGGATCATTCCGGCCAGTAACACCACTCCCTGAACCGTTCCGTTGCGGGAAAGGCAGGCCGCACCTGCCAGAATGCTGAGGATACATTCGCTGGTTTTTAAGCAGGGCTCCTTCTGTAAGGTAAGTACTTTGGAAAGGACCAATTCCGCCAAAATGCAGATGGTAATTCCCCAATCAAAGGGGTAGGATTCATACAGCATAAGTATAGCGCAATTGATAAAATAATAGATTGCCCAACGCTCTCTGTCGTTCTTCACGATTGCAAACGCCACGCCGCAGATAATCAAGAGTGCCAGCATGCAAATGTGATGCAGCATGATCTCTTCATCGGCAGATGCAAAAATTTCACAGATCATTATGCAATTCAAGAATGCGGTAATCCCATAGGTTACAAGCATACCTGTATGAGATCTGACACATTCTGTTTTCTCCGATGTTGACAAAAGTTCCCGCACCAAAAGCACCTGGGCAACGGCAACCGTCTCCAATATCCACAGAAGCTGTACCGCTGTCGATGTCCCGCCCTGCATCTGGCGAAACAGCATTACCTGAGCAAATACGGTTCCGACAGCCAGGTGGATCACGCGGAAATTGATCTTTTCGACCCTGGGGGTGGTAAATGCGCATACCATATTGATTACCGTCAGTATACCCGTGAGAATCAGGAACTGATAATCCGGCATTTTCTGTCCCATGGGGATGAAACACAGATAACATGCCGTCAAGCCGATCACACGATATGTAAGCACCCCGCGCTTTTTACTCAGGAAGAGAGAAAAGAGCAGAATCAATACCACCAGTCCCAGAGTCACCCAGACGTTAAAGCTTTTCAGCGCCAGAAAGTTGACCGCAGTCGATGCATACAAGCCGCCGATTCCGATGGAGGTAAACACCTTTCCCAAGCGTTCCCAGCGTTTGTACAGAAAAGCCTCTGAAACCGCAATCACCGCACCGGAGACCGCAAAAAGGGCAATCCCCTTAAAGAGCCCCTCCAAATAGTACATTCCCAGCATAATGAATGCCGCGAGAATAAGTCCGCCTCCGAGGATGCTCAGCAAAACAGCACCCACAGCAAATTCGGCACTCATACCTTTGCCGGGAACCGGTTGTACGGCCGGTTGTGCAGCCGGGATAAACGTTTCCGATTGCATCTGTGTCATCTGATCCTGTGTCGTCTGTACCTGTGTTGTCTGCTCCCGTTTCAGGCACATTCTCGTCTCTTTCATTGCAGTTGCCCGCTCCAGTTCTCCCTCCAAAAGGTCCAACTGATAGCGCTGATTGCTCAGTCTTGTCTGCAGATTTTTCAGGTACTCTGTAAACTCTGCATCCTCCGACTGCAGGAGCAATTCCTGTACTCTCTTCTGTAAAAATTCCAATTTCCCGTCGTTCCTGTAATCCATACTAATCCTCATTTCTGAGCAACCTTGTTGCGAAGATGCGACGAGAAATCTGCGTATGCAGTTTCTCGTCTGCAATCAAAGCTCCTTATTTACTGCACGGTTTCCAATTCAAACCAGAACAGAACCCCATTATCATAATTTTGAACGCCATACGCCTGACCCATTGCCTCCATGATCGCCTTGACAATGGAAAGCCCGACTCCGCTTCCGCCATATTCTCTGGTTCTCGCTTTATCGACCTTATAAAACTTCTCCCAGATATGCTCCACGGCATCTTCCGGGATCGGATTTCCTGTGTTAAAAACGCTGATCCGGACTTTTCCGTCCGAAGTCTGCAGGCTCACGTCGATAATCCGTTCATCCTGGCAATAGTGAACCGCATTGGAGAAATAGTTCATAAAGACTTCTTCCGTCTTCAGTTCATCCGCCCAGACATAAATTGGCGGATAATCCTCCATCTTCACCGTGATATCATTCTGCTTAGCCAGAATCTCTGCGGACTGCAGATAATTGCGAATCAGCAAAACGATATCAAATCGTTCCATGCTCACCGCATCTTTGCCGGATTCCAGCTGATCCAATGTCATCAGGCTTTTGACCATCACATTCATCTTGGAAGCCTCATCCATGATGACATCGCAGTAGAATTCTCTGCTCTCGGGGTCATCACTCACCCCTTCTTTCAGGCCCTCCGCATAACCGCGAATCAGGGCGATGGGTGTTTTCAACTCATGAGACACATTGGCAAGAAACTCCCTGCGCATCTCATCAATCTCTTCTTTTCTTGCAATATCCTGCTGCAGCTGCAGATTGGCTGTCTTCAGATCCGAGATCGCCTGTTCAAGCGAAACGGAGAGTTTGTTGATATTCTCCCCCAGCTGGTCAATCTCGCTCTTCCCCTTTCCGTGATATTTTGCTTCAAAATCGAGCTTTACCATCTGCTCGGATATCCTGCTCAGTTCCAATATCGGTCTGGTAATTCTGCGCGACACCAGCCAGATAATCAAGCCTCCCAGAACCGCCCCAAACAAACCGACATAAGCAAAAAAGCGATTCGCAAGTTTTGCACTCTCCCGAATACTTTCCACAGGAGTACGCATGACAAAGGATATCCCGCTCTCCAACCTTCCATAGAGTTCCAGATACTCAGCGGACTCCGGACCGGATACCCGAATCTGATAGTCAGTCTCCTGTTCGATCACCCGGTACTCATCGGCTATAAAGCCAAAGAGGTAGGCGTACAATCTCCGTTCCAATTCCTGACCGCCGTTAATTGACACATATTTGGTCTGTGAGTTCGCATCCATAATACAGATTGTTATATTGTAGCTGCTGCAGATTTGATTGAGATTGTAGCCAAACTCCTCAGAGCCGAAACTGTCATTGGCTGCCGCCTGCTCTATGGTGGCATATGCCTCTTTCAAGATCTCAATCTTGCTCTCCCGATAGTACGTTCCCAGAAACATATGATTGACGATCAGGCACAGGAAAACTGTGCCTGCCATCAGACTGATAAAAATCACGGAAAATTGCTTTCGAATGGACGCTCTCATTTCTTCTCCCGCATCTTCTTCTGTGTCATGATAATCTATTCGCGATAGGCCACGCTGTAGCAGGGCGTAATCTTCTCTACCGTGTAGCCTGCCGCCTGAAACTGCTGTGTTGCTCCGTTGGATAATACAAATACATAATCCACGTCCTCAATATGCTCCACGTCGACATGATATCTGCCGAAGTCATTTGCCCCCTGGAATGCTTTGTTTTCACCATCCATCACAATGGACTCCTGAAGCACTTCCGGTGAATAGCGCTCATACCAGAGCACAATCGGAAACGACAGATTGCAGATTCCGATATCTCCCTCCGTGATACTCTTGGCGTAATCCAGCGCATCCTCGTACAGATTCCAATTCATCCGGGCATAGGAGGGATTACCATACCGTTCATAATCCACGGGATACGTAATCTCCTCCCCGATAAAATAGGAAAAGAGACCAAGATACGACAATAAAAGCATACCGCCCAGTCCGCGGACAATCTTTTCTTTCCGCGCGATGCTTCGAACCCACTCTCCTGCCTGAACAATTCCATATGCCGTAAGCAGTATCACTGCAACATGCAGCACATTCAGTTTATAAAAACGGGGCAGTTCAATGATCAGTCCCACAGCCATCATGATACCAAACCATACGAGCACGAGCAATGACCTTTCCGCTCTTTTCTCCCGGTGTAAGGAGAAGAGGTTTTCCCGCACGGTACGAAAGATTCCAAGCAAAATAAACGGTGTACTGATATAGTAATACGACCCCACCGTACGACAGGTATTATACCAGATCTCGTCATACTGATAATAGAACAAAATTGCAAAAAGCCACTTCACCCGCGCCACAAAACCCGTCATTCCAAACTCGTCGCTTCGCATCTGGGCAAGCTTCGGAACAGAGATCCAGGAAAGCCGAATCTCCGGCAACAATCCGTAATTCACCGCCAAAAACAGCATAAGCGGCAATGCCAGTGCAAACAGAATCAGAATTGCTCCCAACACATATCGGTCCGGGTGAAAACGCTTATGCCTAAAGACAAAAACCATTAACAAAAACACCGGGACAAGCAGCCAGGTGACCGCATATGCATACAAAGTGATCCCGAAGAAAAATGCAGCCCCCAGAATGCTCTTTCGCTTTCCGTTCAGGTAACGCGCCAGCAGCCAGACCGCAATCAAAAACATGGGCACCGCAATATTGGATTCAATGCCGTATCGGGACTGCTTGATATGCCATGGATTAATTGCAAGAAGAGCTGCAAAAAGCAATCCAAACCGTTCCCCCTTCAATTCCTTTCCAAGCCCATACGCAACCGGGATACACAAACTTCCCCAGACAGCCTGTGGAAGTCTGAGTGCGGTGGTAGTCGGTCCGAGCAGCGCAAGAAACGGCATGGTAAGCCAGGAATACAGAACGTTCATACCGCTGCCGTATGCCGAATAGTATACCGGATTGACATAGCCGGAGGAATCCACTCCATATTTTAAGAGACACCACGCATTGTATGCGGAGTATGCCTCATCCTGATGCAGTCCCATGGGCCAGCGGGTAAGTCCTGCGATACGCACAACACTTCCGATCAGCGTAATCAGTATAAGTACCCATGCCGGATTTATGGATTTGTCGGATATGCGTTTTGGCACTCCTGCCCCTCCTTTTTTGTGATTCTTCTTTCTTTGTGATCTATCCTATAGTATATCCGCCCGTTGCGATTTCTGTCGTAAAACTTCAATAATCAGGAACATAACAAAAACCTCCCCTGCACTTTGACCGGTCTGGGAAGGCTTTAGTCATTCTATCGGTCAACCACGTTGTGGCGATCGCCTTTATACGGTTCTATTATAACAAAATTGAAAAGTATTACAAGTTATTTTTCGTAACATCCATATTTTCGAAGGCAACAATTACTTCATAATTCCCCGAAAAGAGCTTTCATTTTGGTTTCGAATGCCTTTATTTCATCAAGCATTTTGTCCAAATGTTCGCATATTTCGTCATCCGATAATTTGTCTGCATTCTTGCAACGAGCCTTTGTTGTGAATGGTGTTCTCCATTGCCAGTTCTCTTTCTGCTGGCGGGACGGAAAATATTTGTTAATTTCATTACACACATTTCTTTGTTCATCGGATATATTCTTTGCGCTTAAGGACAGTTGTATAAAGATCTCTTTGCCGTCGATATTTCTTATCTCATAAAAATAATGGTTCGGGGTATTCCAGCCACTGTCAGATGATTCGCCATCCGGTAAAACAGATGACATATAAGCTGTTTTAAATCTGATGTAAGTCTTTCCACATTTATCCAAGACCACCTCAATCTCGCCATCCTCTGTTTTTGCAATAGCCCATTCCTTTATAATGGCAGCAACCTCGGATGCTCTATCCGGTCTGTTCTCAAATATCAAGTCCAATGCTTTCTGATGTTTGGCATATATTTCAGCACAAATCTTTGTTAATCTTTCGTCTCCCACAATATCCCTCCGAATGGTTTCGATGTAGTTATCAATCAGCAATTCTGCGTCCGGAAGTAACTTCACTTTTTTTCTTGCACCCTCCACAATCCGAAGTACATCCGCGTAGGACATAGAAAACCAATACTCCGGGTCGCTTGATTCCACGCCTTCCGGCGAGAGATAAATATACATCTTTCTATATCCCGGATAAGCATCTTCGGTAATCTTTCTATACCGGTTCAGCTGATTATCATGCTCTGTCGAATCAATCTTATTTTCTATACATAAGATAAACTTTGCCTCCGCTGACACTGCAAGTACATCTATGTTGTGCCATTCTCTTTGTATTACAAAATCATGGAAATCCATCAGCAGGGTATCGAATACATCGGTATCCTCCGAAAATGAAACAACAACATCCTGTACAAATCCTCGAAGAACACTATCCCCAAGTCCATGGTTTTCATTTGGATTCAGAAGCCAGGAAAGCATATTGCTGTGACGGATCTCTGTTCTTGTTATTTTCAGAATGTCGAACAGATTGAATTTGCTTGTCCATTCTGATAACGGGTCCAAACACTCTATATCCAACAGAAAATCTTTTAGCGCCTTTGCATCATCCTGCTCCGGAATTACAACGGTATCCGAATACACAAACTCTCGAAACTTTCGCAGTGTCGCAAGGTAGCCATTCACCAACGATGCTACATTGCCCGTTGAATTATCTGTCAGCGCCTTGAACAAAGCTTGCCTTGCATCTACATCAAAATTCTCCGAAGTAACAGCCGCCCAGAATTCTTCACGCCCGACATTCTTCCAAAGGTAGAAAGTATCGCCCGACATTGTTGTGACTGTATTTCTACTTAACGCCGGCTGGATACCTTCCATATAAGTCTTATACATTTTTCTAATTTTCTCATATGACAGCTGTTTTGCTTTTTCAATATCCAAAGCCTATGTCCCCTATCTCATTTTACATTCTTCTTACCGACAAGCCACAAAAACCCCTTATCATATGGTGTATAGAAATATCTTACCACATGATAAAGGGGTTGTGAACATTCAGGATTAATTATCCTCAATAGGAAAATAGTAACCTCTTGTAAAGTTGTGAGACCACGGCATAAAAGACATTGTTTCATCACTCATTGCACCCAAAATGCCAACGAATGCTCCATTCTTTTCTTTCATTACGAGTCCTGATACTTCATCAAAATTATCATTTGCCTGTTTCCATTGCTATTCAGCGGGAACAAAATTCCGAAAAGGAATCATAAATTGTGCTTCGCGCGGCTATTCATAACTCCGCTCTGCGAGCTCCGTTATTCATATCCGTACGTTCGTAAAATAATAGCGACCTTGCAAATAAATTTGCAGGTCAGTATGTTTACTCGCAGAGGCGCCATCTCGCGAAGCTGCTTCGCAACTTCGCGAGCCGTCGGTGCTGTCGCACAATACAAAGCGCATCATTCATGCTCACGGAAGTAAACTTCCATCGCATGTCTGACACGCTTTTTACTCTGCTCGTAGCTATTCCTCCAGTTTGTACCCCATTCCCCAGATTGTGACGATGCAGTCGCCCTTCTCCCCCAGTTTGCTGCGCAGCTTCTTGACATGGGTATCGATTGTTCGTGCATCTCCGTAATAGTCATAATTCCATACACTGTTTAGTATCTTTTCCCTGGAGAGTGCAATCCCCTTGTTTTCCATAAAGTATGCCAGCAATTCGAATTCCTTATAGCTTAGGTCAATATTTTTATCCCCTATTGTGACCTTGTGCGCCGTCTTGTCCAGACGAATTCCGCAGCACTCAAGCACATTGTCCTCCTCCGTCTGTGAGGTGCGGCGAAGAATCGCCTCGATACGGGCAACCAGGATCTTGGGGCTGAAGGGTTTGGAGATGTATTCGTCCACGCCCAGCTTAAATCCCATCAACTCGTCCTGTTCGTCGCCCCGGGCCGTCAGCATAATGATCGGCACCTTGGAATAGGAACGGATTTCCCGACACACCTGCCATCCGTCCATCTTGGGCATCATGACATCCAAAACAATCAGATCAATATCCTTCTGGGCTAAAAAAACGTTAACCGCCTCTTCGCCATCCGCGGCTTCCAGGACGTCAAACTCACTCTTTACCAGGAAATCCCTGACGAGCTTGCGCATTCTGCTCTCGTCATCCACCACCAAAATTTTTCGTCTCTCCATACTTGTCCTCTCCTATTCCTCGCTCATGGAAAGCTCCAGTTCCCTTGCCCTTACCGCCTGCTCACGCTCTGTCAACTGCTGTTCCCAGGACGCATACTTATCCTGCAGGGCACGCTCATAGTTGAGCACATTTGGTTCATCCGCGTTCAGAGTAATAACAAACATCGCCATAATTGCAATCGCCAGCAGAATATTCAGGATGATCGAACACGGCAAAACCGCCGATTGCTTTTCCTTCGAAACGGAGGGCTTCACACGCTTTCTCGCCGGGCTAGTCTTTTCCCTCTGCTTGGACATGGATGTCATATACGGCGGAATTGCAGGGATCTCCCGCCCCGCAAGCTGCGGGGACTGTTTGAGATAATCCTGGATTTTCTTTAGGAAAACAAGTCCGGCAGAGGTGGAAAATACACGTTCCCGAATTGCCTTCTCGTAGACACGAAGAATGACCTCCGGTTGGCTGTAATCCATTTTTTCTTCCAGATATTTGATTTTCTTCAGTTCTTCCTCAGCTTGTCCGGCATCCTCCTTCGCAAAAAAGGCAAAACCGCCTGCGATATAGGGGCCATCCTGCTGCAAATTCTCCTGTCCCTGCCGTTCTTCCATGACTCTCCTCCGACTGTTTTATCTTGTTATTTTATCACGTTTTACAGGGCATTACAACAATTGCGCGTATGAAAAAAGCCACCGGAACTCATAGCAGCTATGAATTCCAATGACTCTTCCGCGTGGA
>CAMAGI010000085.1 GCA_945833775.1 uncultured Lachnospiraceae bacterium | reverse complement strand
ACAATCGCCCAGATCGTGTTCCACATAATCAGATGGAGCACAAGATAGGAGACCACCGACACCACTTTGTAGGAGTGGAAGTTGTTGTGAAACCAGATATACACAATCAGCGGGAAAATGATAACCGTACGGGGAATCAGGGTCTCCACCGCAAAGCGCCCGAACAGTTGACAGTCGGACACAAAGTAGGTGATGCTGGCCAGACAAGACACAACTACCACATAGTAGCTGAACTTGTCATAATAATTATATTTTGACTGATAAAACTCGTCTCTGTCCATCCGGATGCCTTTCCTGTGGTTCAATTCCCAACAACAGGAATATAGTACCATAAAATAGTGAATTGCGCCACATAAATTTTTGAGGGCTTAACCCTGCAGGTACTGAAGGATCGGCAGTATGTACTTTTTGTCCGAGATATCATAGGAGTGTGCCAGCATTTCTCCCATGCTCTTCTCCTCTGCGGATGCGTCCTTTTTGTTTCTCATCATGGCAGCAAAAGCCTTCATGAGCAGTCTGGAGGGCAGCTTCATTCGCTCATAGGCGATCCCTCCCGGGCAATAGAATGCTCTCGCCTCTTCACGCAATCCATCCTGTAGTGCATCCTGCAGCACGGTATCCACCGTTGCGGAATCCTCCGGGCTTGCACCGACGCAAAGCATTGCCAGCTTTTTCCCTTTCCAGGCAGGAGCTTTTTGTGCAAACCATTCACCGTTTACGATTTTACCGCCCATCACCCATCCGCCATAGACAATTGCGTCGGCATCCTCAAAGTATTCGTCGCCTTTCTTCTGTGCCTCCCCCAGCGGAATGGAGACAGCCCCCAGCTCCTGCGCCAGCCATTCGGCATACTTCCGGGTAAAACCGGTCTGTGAAGAATATACAATGATTGACTTCATTCTTTCTACTTCCTTTCCATCTGTACAATCGTTTGTCGTCTGTGGAAGTCTCTCCCATGCAATATATTCGTATATGTAACATATTCCGGAATGTATGTCAATCCATCATCTTTGGCAGAGATTTACCGGGTTACTGTCAAGTTATCGTCGGCAATTTTGCCACACAGAGTTATTCCACGTCACAAGGCAGGATCAGGTACCGTTCTCGTGACTGCTGCGTTTTCTACTCCTCGCACGCACCTTATCGCTCCAGCTTCTGCGCAAAACTCGCCTCTTCGAGGCTCAAACATGCGCCCGCTGTCGCTGTTAGCGTGCTCGTCCTTACGAAAGCCTCGCAATTGTCACCTCGAATCTGTACCTGATCCTGCCATTGTGACTGCATGGTATCCTGCCCTTTCTCTCTTTTCCGAGTACTTTCCGGTATTTATTTTCTTTGTCCCTTTTCGAATTTAGTACCGTTACGCTTTTTACGAAGCGAAAGCGTGTTCTGATTCAAATATGCAAATTCATTCAGGAACACTTTTCCGAAATGGGAGTTTTCTTTTTACTGTTTTGTTGCGGTGAAATATAAAACAAAGAATCCGATCCAAAAATCCCGGGTTGCAATTTATTTCGCAACTTTTTTCAGATAGCACTTTGCAAGTGCTTCCGCGACATTGTCATCCGAATAGATTTTATCAAAATCCTGAACGGAAAGCGTTGTGAATTCTTCCCCGTTCCAAAGGGCCTTTTCACCCGCTTCGTAAGTCTCCCGGTCAACCTTGTCCCCCACAATCCTGATGACATTACCGGTTGTCTCATCCCGGACAATATCCGCGACATTCACGTAATACTCCATACGAAAATCGGCATCGTCATACTCTTCTTCCACATAATTGTATACGGCATGGAGCAGCTCGATATTGGCATTGGAAGAAGTACGGGTCAATGAGTCGAAATCCCAGACATCCATCCGGGACATCCTGTCACTTACGTTATCGATCCTATTCGTTTCATTGTCGTAAGTGGAGAAGTCATAAAGATAATAGTAATCGCAATAAACCATGCTCTTTCTCTCCACATAGCGGAAGGGTTTCGCATACCCGTAAAAGTCATCCGGTGTATCTTCACCGGGAGACAGAAGATGCGCTTCTTCGTTTTGGAACGTATACAGATAAACTCTCCGGTTACAGTGATCGTCATAGTCCATATCCGTACATCCATGGCTGAATAACAGTTCCGGAATCTCATCATCGTTGAGGTAGATCAGACTCACATTGGCATAATAACGGTCCGGATTATCGTAATTTTCACGACAGGTTTCATAATACTTCTCCAGGATCTCTCCGTAAGCGGCCAGCCAGGGCTGTGACAGGGTCGCTTCCTCCACTTTCATGTCCGGATCCAGTGTTACAATTCGCTCGCGTGTCACGGGTTCCACATAAGGCCAGTCCTTTCGGATCCCCCGCGTTATCTCGTCCGCAATTCTCTCTCTGCAATAGTCGACCTTGATCTGGAAGTCAAGCAGTTCCAAAAGCTGTTCATCACTGAGCTCCTGCTCCGGGAAATAGTACGTGCAGTTATCGGTACAGAACGCAATTCCTTCTCCCGTATATTCCGAAGCGTTCTGAATAACCGTTATTGTCGTTTTCGGAAACATTCCGCTGTTTTTATACAGCATCTTGAGTACTTTTCTTCTGCCCAGCTCCTCAAACGTTAGTTCTCTGCTGAGGAAACTCGTCTCTGTGTTTGCGGAAGAATAGGCGATGTAGATTTCGTCCACCTGCTCCGTTGTCATCTCATCCAGGCGGTTGACATAATAAAGCGGGTTGGAGGCTTTCACATAAGCATCATAGTCCACATATTTTTTCAACAGGTTAAATACAACCAATTGGAGCAGGTCTTCGTCACCCAGCTCCCGTTCCGGCAAATACACGATACCATCCTCCGTGGAAAAGGCAATGCCCTGTCCCGAATAATCCGCGCCTGATGCAATAATGTCAATCTCGCCGGAGGGCTCTGCCAGATCTCTGCAATACAAATCATACAATTCGACGTACCGCTTTTCCTCCTCCTCGGATAACGCCCTGGACATACAACTCTGATCGTATCGGAAAACTGTTTCGTACAGTTCAATGACTTCTTCGTCTTTCAGATTTCTCAGACTTTCCAAATGGCTGATATATGCTCTTACCGACAATGCGGTCGTTCCTGATAGCACCAATATTACCCCAAATACAACAGCAGCCTTGGCGAGGGTGTTGAATTCCCTCCATTTTAATGATCTGCTTTCTTTTTTGCAGTGATCGTTTTCCCTTCTTATCTGATCGATTGCATCCTGATAGCCCTTCAGGACTATGTCCGATATCTGCACACCCTCGCAGATTTTCTTGTATTCTTCCATTTTCATATACAATCCTCCTTCCCGGTTTCATCACAAAGGAATTGCTCTAACCGCTTTCTTCCCCTTGCCATTCTGCTGCGCACGCTCATATCAGTGATATGTAACAGGCTCGCAATCTCTTTTGTGGAAAAGCCCTCCACGTAGTACAGTTCCAAAACAATGCGGTATTTTTCATCCAGGTTACGCAATAACTCTTTCCATTCATTGGTGAAATACTGATCTTCATGCGCGATCTCCGGAAGATCCTCCAGGAAAACCACCCGCTTTCTGCTTTTCAAAATATCCTTACATTGGTTGATTAATATTCTGGTAAGCCAGGTTTGAAAGTACGCATCGTTTCGCAATTGCCCGATTTTCTGCCAACACTTCAGAACGGTTTCCTGAACGGCATCTGCGGCATCTGCTTCATTCTGCAGCATGGAAATCGCAATCCGATACATTCTTTGAAGGTGCGGTCGCAAAAGCTGATCAAACGCATCCGGATTTTTATTTCTCGCTTCTTCCAAAAGATTCATGATCTCCTCCTGTCCCTGAATTGGAGTAAAACAATCTCCGAATTCTCTTTTGTTTCTATGGATTAGACGGTTGCGGAACAGTAAATGTGACATTTCTACTTCATGATGATCTGACTCTATTATAAAGGAATCGCCGTGATGGTGAACGCGCGGGTGTATTATAGAAAGGTTATGCCAAAATTATTGGTGCGTTTTTGTAAACTCCACAAAAAAAGGATGTGGAAATTTCCGTCCCGCATCCTTTCCTTTATCTGTCCTCACCGGGCAAATGGTATTAAACACTCTTATCTACTGTAGCGCCCTTGATGTCACCCTCAATCAGCTTCATCCGGTTCATCATGTTTTTGATTTCCTGCTGTGCGGCATCCACCATAGTATGTGACTTAAGGCGCTCGATTTCTGTAGCACTGATAATCTGATTGTCCATCTTGATCTCTTCTTCCGCTTCATATGCGATATTCATATATGGCACTTCAGACTCCAGCATTTCAAGTGATCTCTGCTGGTACTCAGACAATCCGCTTTCCTTGATCTTTTGAATTGCCTCCCGATCGTCTTTCGTAAGCCGCACATTCGAACCGGGTATTTTCTGCCGGAAGCTCCACCAGGGTTCGATTGTTCGCCATAATGAGCACGCAATGTGTCATCACCCATAAAAACAGTTGTATTCTTCACCCTCATACGCATTCCTCAAAACGTTTTAGCGGCCTTTTTCTTTCCTGTACATCGGTAAGGCAACGGAAAAACTTTAGTCTTTATCCGGTCGGAGATATCCGGGAAATCACTACGTATTGTTCATTTTCCGCCGAAATATCTCCTTATCCTCATACATCTTCATATCCATGTCTCGCAGAAAATCGTCCAGACTCCTGCATTCATCCGAATACTTTGTATAACCCATGGAAAAAGATAATTCATATGGCTTCTTTTTCAACGCATTATATTCCATTAAATTCTTCCGGATGTTGTCCATTAACGCGGTAACTTCATTTTGTGTTTTATTGACACATAGAATAATGAATTCATCTCCGGCAAATCTGAGAACCATATCAGGAGTTTCCACCCAGTGCGAGAGCAATCTGCTGACCGTCCTTATTGCATCATCACCAACCGTATGTCCATAGGTATCATTGATTTTCTTAAAAAGATTCAGGTCCATCATGATTCCGTATACGTACGTATACTTTTTCATTTGCATCTGCCGATAAAAGAAATCAAGATATTTTCGATTATACAGTCCGGACAGTTCATCAACAAAGGATTCTTCCCTCTGCAGTTGCATTTCCACAAGCAGACAGGCAATGGCCACTGCAAACCACCCTGTCGCAATACCGTAATGCATCCCCTGGACTAAGGTACCTGCAACACACGGAAGCACAAAAGTATATACCGGGAAGAAATGGATCTGATTACCTTTATGCTTCGCAATATGTACCGCAACAATACTGTACAGAAAATAGAAGCACACAAAAAAGTACGACAACCAGCTAAATCTACCTCTTGCATAGACGTTGTCATGTGTGATTGAAAAGAGCAATCCGGCTCCAAAGCAATCAAGAATCACCATTGATAAGTCAATTACAACCGGTATTGCCAGGGCATATGCCTTCCGACGAACGCGTTTTAAACTGTGATGTACCTTAAACTCCACAAACAAACACCATATATACCCCATCGCTATCACTGCAAAAACCAAAAACGCATTTACCAGATACTGTAGGACATGGATCAGTCTTCCCGGTATGCCATCAATCAAAAAGGAGAGAATTTCTAAAATCAGTACGGCTATCGTCAGAACAACCATACGGTCAAACAGATTTTCGCCCACTTTTTGGGTTGTCTTGTTGACGTATCTGGAGCATATCGTAAACAGCAGACAGAATATTCCGGTACTGTTTACAATCAGTATTTCAGCAATGTTAATCGAATTGTTCATGTTCTCTCCCTATATAATGCAGGACTTTTGATTATTGCACGCAATTCTCTCCTCTTAATTTTAGCACATAAATACGGTTTGTGAAAGGAAAAACCCTTTCTCACATGTTCTCTTTTGCATCCTGACATATGAATTTATTTATTTTAAAATCCGATACACAAACAATATATGCCTCTGCTATCATAAATCTACAGGGAGGTGAATCATGAAATACAATATTTTATTGATCGAAGATGACACTCAAATATGCGAAATAATCTCTGATGCATTTACTGATCGAGGCGGAAGCGACATAACGATGACCACTTTTCATAAGGGTGCAGCGGGCACAAATGCTGCTCTCGACAACGATTATGACCTGATTCTGCTGGATGTCATGCTGCCTGATATGGACGGATTCTCAGTCATTCGCCGGATTCGAAAGTGCAAGGATGTCCCGGTCATCTTTCTTACGGCGCGAACCGCCGAATCGGATATTCTGTACGGCTACGACCTCGGATGCGACGATTACGTGACAAAGCCCTTCTCGGTGGCCGCTCTGTATTCGAAAGCGATTGCATTGATTCAGCGGGATAAACATTCCTTCAAGGGCCACACAACAACTTGCGGAAACATTGTACTAAATCGCAAAACACTGAGCGTTACCGCCAGCGGAGAAGAAATTCTTCTTCCACCCATTGAATTTCGATTGCTTGTTTATCTGATTGACCATAAGGGTTGGGTAGTGGATCGTGAGACTTTGCTGGACCGCATTTGGGGACCCGATTTTCTGGGCGGAACCAGAGTTGTCGATAATCATGTAAAAAATCTGCGCAAGTTACTGAAAAAAGATGGTTTCCAAATCAAAACCGTAATTTCCCAAGGATATAAGATAACTGATTAAAAATAATATGTAAGGAGTACTTGTATGAACAAAATTCAAATGCGTCCACCGCGAATAAAGACAATTCTTATAAAAACTTTAGGAGTAGCAATTCCTTCCATGCTTATCCTTCTTGTTGCGGCTTTCTGTCTCATGTATCAAATTGATAAATCAGCATTTCTCCGGGCAATCAACACAGAAATAACCGGCCTGATCGAAACAGCAAATATATACGATGGTTATGATTATACGAAAACCGATTTCTTCTACCCCCGTATGAAGGAAGCACTGCTCTCCTACGCGGAGAGAAACGACAGATGCAATACTTATGCCGCCATTGTCAATTATGATGGGTTTGTAAATGCTTCCTCCAAGGCTTCTGCGAGAACCTATATCTTACAGAAAGGAGAGCAGCGAGGATTCGACTATTATTGTGAAAATGATGAAGTTCTCTCCTGGATGACTAATACGGAAGGTGCGGAATTAGACACTGACAAACAGAAGGGATCAACCATACAGATTATCATCGAGGATGCATATCTGCAAAGCAATGGGCTGCTGATTCCCGGAAAGATTCGCAAAAGTTTATTGTATTATGAGAAAGATCCCGATACAGGGACATGGAGAGCTCATGTATCCGACATCGGTAGCATAGACTTTTCCTATCTGGCAGAGAATGTATATGGTGTAACACACATTTATTCCTCATTGCCCGATGCGTCCGATTACTACATTATTTTGGAAGACGCCATCAGGGGAACGAAGGCCGATGACACCGTATTTCAATATGTAGATGATAAATGCATGCGCCTTGATACCCCCGACAGGTTTGGGGACGTTGCGATATCTTATCAGGAAAAGCTGAACCATGGTTCGGACTCCCTGATTCTCTTTGCACGGATGAATGTTTTCGAAGTATACGCTTCACGCTATCTGACAGTGTTTGCGGTAATCTTGCTTTTATCAATTACGATCTTCTGCGCGGTTACGATCATCCTCTATCAGTCCGGGAAAAAGGCTTACGATGAAGAGATCTTCAAGTCTACTCTCTTAAGCAGGCTCTCTCATGATTTGAAAACACCGATAACTGCGATGATGGGATATTCCGAAAACCTTCTGTACAATATAAACTCTGACAAAAAAGAACATTACGCAAGGGCAATCAAAAGCAATGCCGAATACATGAACGAGATTATTCAGAATGTAATGCTGTTTTCCAAAACAGAGTCTGCTGTGTTTCATCCGGAAAAGACTTCCGTTGAACTTGTTGAATTAACGAAAGTTGTTTGGGAAAAATACAAGCTCCTTGCAGAGGAAAAAGAATTGTCACTTATCTGTAACGGGCTCTGCGAAGTAAATGCCGACCGTACATTGATGCAACAAATGCTAGAAAATCTCGTATCAAACGCCCTGTCCTATGCGACACCCGGCAGTTCCGTCATCGTCTCCGGGGCGGACGGAATCTACAGAGTTGCCAACACCAGTCCATCTGCTCTGGCTTTTGATGCAAATGACCTTTGGAAGCCGTTTGTAAAAGGGGACAAATCAAGAAGTGAACGAAAAGGCATCGGCATCGGTTTATCCATCGTAAGGAATATCTGTGAACTTCACGGTTTTAAAACATCCCTGTCATTTACGGATAACCGATTTGAGATCACCATTTCCAACAAATAGTGAGCATTCTTTTCAAAACATTTTTTACAAAGAGGCTCCCGGGAGAGATCCAGGGAGTCTCTTAATGAACTTGCGGGATATTGAACGATCCGCCGAGAAAGCTCTGCTTACACCACTTTCGTTCAGTAAGCGCACCTCGGAAATGCTTCGCATTTTGATATTGTAAATATGCATTTTGGAACATTTCTCAATGTTATTATAATTCTATTATCGGAAGAATGGAACTTTTTAAGTCTTCATCGTTCTAATGCTAACGAAGTATTTCTCCTGTTCGATAAATTGATGTTTCTGATCTGGTCGATTCCAATTGATGAATTCCCGTCTTTTACCTGCCGGTATCTTGTATTTTCAATTCAGTTGGTAATTTTCTCGATTTCACGGATTACTTTACCTACTGGTGTCCTGCATTTTGGCTTCAGTAGGTAATTCTCTCGATTTCCCAGGTTCCTTTACCTACTGGTGTCCTGCATTATAGCTTAAGTTGGTATTTGACTCATATTTCTTATTCCACCCTCCAAAATCTCACTGTTTCACATCACTAAACAAGCTCTACACCAACGGACACATTTCATTTCCAAGATTTCTCCTGTATTTTTCGCAATACTTCATCAGAATTATGTCAAAAAATGTGAAGCATCCATGAACAAAAGCGCCTCAGCTCCGTCCCTGTTATCAACATAAATATGTTTCAATATATTTTCGTAAAGAGTTTATATTCAGTGGAATATTAGATGTTTCATGCAGAAAGATTAAATCTACGCCTAACAGCATATTATTCTTCTCATATATATCTAGTTTTTGCAATGCATTCTCACAATATGACACCTTGTCCATCATACCAAAATGTTCAATCACCCATCTTTTTCCTGTTCTTTTATTTATGGCTGTAAAATCAGGATAGAATGGTATTGTTCTGTTTCCCACCTGAAGCTGCATCGGCATCTCATACTTGTACGGAATATCATATCTATATAGTTCATCTGCGATGATTTTTTCAGATTTGGAACGAACCCGTTCCCCTTTTGCAGTATAATATTCCGTCTTGTCATCCTCCAAAAACATTCTCCCTGTATACTCTATTTTTTCGAAATCCGCAATCAGATTCTCGATGGGCTTAATCAACGGTTCGACCAATTGTTTTCTTGCAGGATGTAGATTTCGATATTCTTGCTCTAATCCTTCATTTTCATAGATTTTCTCTAACTCGATTAATCTCTTTATGTATCTTTCAATTTGAATAATTAATCTTTGACAATATTCTTTTTGGGCTAATCTCTTTATTTCGGCTTTCTTCTTTTTCCCGAGATATGTCTTTCCCGAGTAATATTGATAACAGCCCTAATTTACGGCACAACGCAATCTCCCCTCCGGAGCACCTTTTATAATCTCTTCAATTTGTTTTTGTATATTGTGTAAATGCTCTAATTCTTTTCTTATTTCTTCTAACACGTAATCCCTCTTTTCTTTTATTTACTTACTTCTTGATTATGCATATTTCGTATTTACATAAATGGGCAGCTGCTAAAATGTACTATTTTTAAGCCATATGTTAGTTCAGCCATGTAGGCAAACTGCCCCCCTTTCTTTACATTTACCTACTCCCCAAAGCTTCCGCGCTCCCAGTAGGTATATTCGTCCTCATATTCTCCGTATTTACCTACTCCTCAAAGCTTCCGCGCACCCGGCAGGTAAATTCCTCCTCTTGTTCTCCGTATTTACCTACTCCGCAAAGCTTTCAGTCACCTAGTAGGTCCTCCAACGATGTTCAATTGTTTGCAATTAGGAAATCAAATCCGAAATGGATAATAAGAATAGTTCAGCCCTCTGAGAACCAGAGGGCTGAACTGAAATAGTCACTTAATACAAATTCCGGCTATTAGACACTATCAATTATAATTATTCGATGATAGTAGCAACACGGCCTGAACCAACGGTTCTACCACCTTCACGATTTTATCTTTTCGTTATTTATGATTTTCTACTTATTT
>CAMAGI010000084.1 GCA_945833775.1 uncultured Lachnospiraceae bacterium | reverse complement strand
TGGCGATCATCTTTTTCCAGAGAGGGCTCTTGGCGCCGCCGCCGCAGATCTTGGTGCGCTCCAGCCGAATGCCCAGGGACTTTGCCACTTCCAGGGAATCACGCAGTGCAAACGCGACACCCTCCAACACAGCCTGTGTCATATCCGCTCTGGTGGTATCCATCGTCATACCGATGAATGTGGCGCGAGCATTGGGATTGTTGTGCGGGGATCTCTCCCCCATCAGATAAGGCAGGAAGAAGACGTGATTCTCACCCAGCTTCTCAATCTGCTTCTGCTCCTGTGCATAGTCCTTGGTTCCGATGATCTCATCCATCCACCACTTGTTGCAGGATGCTGCACTGAGCATACAACCCATCAGATGATAGCTTCCGTCCGCATGCGCGAAGGAGTGAAGAGCATTGTTCTTGTCAACGCCGAACTTCTTGGAGGAGATGAAGATCGTTCCGCTGGTTCCCAGGGAAATATTACACATATTGTCGCCGACCGTACCGGTTCCCACCGCCGCTGCCGCATTGTCTCCGGCACCTGCTGCAACCTTGACGGTTGCGGGAAGGCCAAGCTCCTTTGCAACCTCGGGGAGAAGGGTTCCCACCGCCTCGTAGCTCTCGTAGCATTTTGCCAGCTGGTCCTCACGGACACCACAGATCTCACACATCTCTCTGGACCAGCATCTGTTCTTCACATCGAACAAAAGCATTCCGGAGGCATCGGATACGTCCGTGCAGTGTACACCGGTCAGCTTGTATGCGATGTAATCCTTGGGAAGCATAATCTTGGCAATGCGCGCAAAATTCTCGGGTTCCTTATTTTTCACCCACAGAATCTTGGGCGCGGTAAACCCGGTGAAGGAAATGTTTGCGGTGTATTCGGAGAGCTTCTCCTTTCCGATCACTTCATTCAGATAATCACACTCTTCGTAAGTTCTTCCGTCATTCCAGAGAAGCGCGGGACGAATCACCCGGTCCTGATCATCCAGGATCACCAGTCCGTGCATCTGTCCGCCGAAGCTGATGCCCGCCACCTGGCTTGCATCCGCATCCTTAATCAGCTCCTTGATACCGATCACCGTCTGCTCCCACCAGTCCTCGGGCTTTTGCTCAGACCAGCCGGGATTGGGGAAATAGATCGGATACTCTCTGGAAACGATATTGCAGATCTTGCCCTCGCTGTCAAGAAGCAAAAGCTTTACCGCAGAAGTACCGAGATCCACACCGATATATAACATATGTACACCTCACCTTTCCGTCATCCGGCTTAAATCCGTCCGGATACACTCTCGATTCTTTGCACAGGGCAGAAACGTGCCCGTGCACACTAACTTCATGATAATGAATTTCGCGTCAAAAATCAAGTGGGGAATACATTTTCAGTAAATTGCATACTTTTGTGCTGTCATTTCTGTGGAAAATGACAGGCCTGTTCTGCTCCTTTTTCACAATTTGCTCGAGCACGGTTCTATTTGACGCAGGAATCGATTTATGTTACCTTTAAAAGGTGATGCAGGACTTACAGTTTGTCACCGGGAGGAAATACCATGGCGACCATCAAAGATATTGCCGCACTCGCAGGAGTATCCCGCGGAACCGTTGACCGCGTTCTTAACAATCGCGGTGCGGTCAATCCCGAGACAGCGGAGAAAATACGTGAGATAGCGAAATCCCTGGACTATAAGCCCAATCGTGCAGGTCTGGTTCTGGCTGCCCAGAAAAAGCGGATTAAGCTGGGTGTGATCCTTTTTTCCCCGGAAAATCCCTTCTTTCAGGATGTCCTTGCGGGGGTCAATGAAAAAGCGGAAGAGCTGGCGGGATACAACTGCAGCGTTTTGGTAAAGCAGATATCCTTTGGCGTGGAGGCACAGCTTACCGCCATCGATGAACTGCTGGCCGCTGAGGTCAACGGAATCGCTCTGGCCCCTTACAACGACGAGCGGATCCGCAATCGCATCAACGAACTTTTCGATCTGGGAATTCCGGTCGTCACTCTGAACACGGATATTGAAAATTCCAGGCGCATTGCCTATGTGGGCAGCAATTACGCCAGGAGTGGCGCCACTGCCGCGGGGCTTCTAAAGCTGATCACCTGCGGTCAGGACTTATCCTCCTGTGCTCCGGTCTACATCGGAATCATCACCGGCTCCTCCAACATCCTGTGTCACACAGAGCGCATTGCCGGGTTCACCGAAACTTTACGCCCCAATGCGGATAAGATACAGATTGTAGACATTGTGGAGGTCCATGACGATGAGATTGAGAGTTATGAGAAAACCGCTGCGCTTTTGACGGAGCATCCTGAAATCAATGCTCTCTATTTTGCCGCCGGAGGCGTGTACGGAGGATGCAGAGCCGTGACCGTCAACAATGCCCAGAACCGCATTCGCATTGTGGCATATGACAAGGTTCCCACGACCCGCGAGCTGGTGAAAAACGGAGTTATCGCAGCCACCATCTGCCAGCAACCCCGCATTCAGGGCAGCAAGCCGTTATCGCTTCTCTTTGCCTATCTCACCACCGGAGAGCTTCCCGAGAAGGAATACAACTATGTGGCGGTGGACATCCGCATTCGCGAGAATATCTGACAGCCGCCGAAATCATACTTCTGAAAATCGATTTCTGATTTCTTAAGATTCCATGACGCTATTGTCATTTTCAATATCTTGTGTTATACTGTCTTAAGAAACTACGAAATATAGTTGTTCCGTTTACAGGTAACTCAGAAGATGAATCAATCCGATCACAAGAGAAATCAATCCATGCTGCGCGGTCCCCTCTCCAGAAGAGGATATTTAAGCTGGTGGCACTCCTTTCAGGGAAGAGAGCCGCTGACCGGGGATATGCGCACTTTTTTTGTGGAATATTTTGTCATCAACCCCGCTCTCGGCGCGGGCGAACCGATTCTGGGACAGCTATCCTCCAATCGAAAAAAAGGATTGAAGCCCGCCTATGTATGCGTGCATGCAGGTGTTCTTCCCGGCACGGATGAGGGACTCAGCCTTCGCAGCTACTACCCCATTGACGAAATGAAGTCTCTGGAGACCCCTTTCTATTTTCAAGTTGGAGATTGCTCCTGCAGTGAAAATCACCTCTCCGGCTATGTGGATATTTCAGAGGAAGAGGCACAATACAAGGCATTTATGACCGATGCCGGAAGTATGGAGTGGAATCTTGAAATCCACAAGGCGGTTGCTTTTCATATTGGTTCCATCGCAAATCCTCTTTTTCAATTTCTGGGAGCATTGGATACCTTCTGGCATGGCGAGGGCATCCGTACCTTCTACCGCGGAACCGTCACCTTAAACGGAACGGTCTATGAGGTCTCCCCGGAATTCAGTTACGGCTATGCGGACCGCCATTGGGGAAAAAAACCGAATCTTCCCCGCTTTCAGTTTGCAGGCTGCCGCATACACAGCGAACGTCTGGGACGAGAACTGAAGCATTCTGCGATTGCACTGGACGGGTGCTGTCCCAGATTTCTCCATATACCGCTTCCGAACCGGATTTTTTTACAGATCACCTATATGGGTGAGGATTTCGAATTCAATTTTGCAAGACCGTCTTTGTTTACCCGCATGAAATGGTCCTCCAGAAAGACAAACAAACGCTTCCTGTGGCACATCAAGGCGCAGAATCGCAGCGCTGTGGCAAAGCTTTCCTTAAACTGCCGCAGGGAGGGGATGCTTCCGATACGCTATGAAAATCCAGACGGACACCTGCCGCGCACGCCACTCTTTGTCGGTGGCTGCGGCATCGGCACCATTGAGCTCTACCGCAGGAACGGCAAGGATCTGGAACTGCTTGATAAGCTTTTTGTGGAGGATGCTCTCTGCATGCGTCAGGCAGTGCCAAAGCAATAAAAAGCTCCCGGTTGGATTACAATCAATCCTTCCGGGAGTTTTTCTTTTCCTTTTCCACTTTTTTCAAATCATCAAATCGAGTATTCCAGATTGTTGATTCGGCGCTTTCTCAGTTCCACCAGGTCCGCTATGGTATAGCTGTCTACCACGGTATTCACCGCATCATACAATTTTTTCCAGACTTCCAGTGTCTCACAGGTATCCGCCCGCTCACAATCGCCTGCACCGGAATCCAGACAGGCAACCGGTGCCAGGGAACCCTCCGTCAGACGAAGAATCATTCCCACCGTATATTCGGACGGATCCTTGGCAATGCGGTAACCACCCTGGGCCCCGCGCACACTTTTCACATATCCGGCTTTGTTGAGGACTGCGATGATCTGCTCCAGGTATTTCTCGGAAATCCCCTGTCTGTTTGCGATATCCTTAACCTTAATACACTCTCCGTTATTGTTCAGAGCCAGATCCAGCATGACCCGAACCGCGTATCTACCTTTTGTCGAGATCTTCATAGTTTACCTCATTCGATTTGCATTGACCGTGATTACTTGTAGGCGATTACTCCGCCGTCATAGTTGTCTGCAATGTACTGCTTGATCGCATCGGATTTCAGTGCTGCAACCAGAGCCTGAATCTTGGGGCTGTTCTCGTTACCTTCCTTTACGGCGATAATATTCACATAAGTAGATGCTGCCACCGAATCAGCGCTCTCGTATGCCAGAGCATCCTTCGCTACGGAATAGCCTGCCTCCAATGCGTAGTTTCCATTCATTACTGCAAAGGAAACATCGGGAAGAGTTCTGGGAACCTGAGCTGCCTCCACCTCAACAAGCTCGATGTTGTAGGGATTCTCCACAATATCTACCTTGGTAGCGGTCAGATCCGCACCATCCTTCAGCTTGATGATACCGTTGTCCTGAAGAAGCAGAAGGGCTCTTGCCTCATTGGTGGTATCGTTGGGAACTGCGATGGTAGCACCCTCGATATTGGCAAGATCGCTCTCCTTGCCGGGGTAGATTCCGAAGGGCTCATAGTGTATGCCGCCTGCATTTACCAGATGCGTTCCCTTCTCCTCATTAAAGCTGTTCAGGTAAGGGATGTGCTGGAAATAGTTGGCATCGAAATCACCGGCCTCCACGACCTCGTTGGGCTGTACATAGTCATTGAAAACCTGAATCTCCAGCTTGTAGCCCTGCTCCTCCAGAATCGGCTTTGCCTGCTCCAAAAGCTCTGCATGGGGTACAGCGGTGGCTGCAACCTTAATCACTTTGTCGTCTGCCTTGCTGCCGCAGCCAGTAAGCGCTCCTACGCTGAGTGCTGCTACGGCAAGAATTGCTGCTAATTTCTTCATAATATTTTCCTCCCTAAGTTGATCAATCTATGCAAACAGTCCTTCGGACCGCTTGTCAACGCAATCTTCTGTCCAATTTCTTGGCAATTTTGGTTCCGGCCCACTGCATGATCTGTACCATCAAAATCAACAGCACCACCGTAACCAGCATAATATCGGTCTGATAACGATAATACCCGTACTGGATTGCAATATCACCCAATCCTCCGCCGCCCACGGCACCCGCCATGGCTGAATAGCCGAGAATGGTTCCCATCGCGATGGTGGCTCCCACAATCAGGGAGGTCCTTGCCTCCGTAATCATGACCTTACAGATAATCGTCCAAAGGCTTGCCCCCATACTCTGAGCTGCTTCAATCACACCCTTGTCCACCTCCAGAAGAGAGGATTCCACCATGCGGGCGATAAAGGGTGCAGCCGCAAGAATCAGAGGGACAATGGTAGCGGTCGGTCCGTAGGTTTTCCCCACAATCAGGCGGGTGAAAGGTATCACCAGAATCAGCAGGATCAAAAACGGGATGCTTCGCACCACATTTACCACGATATCCAGTATTTTGTAGATTACCGCATTGGGTTTCAGGCCCTCCTTTGCGGTCACCACAAGCAGCACACCCATAGGAAGGCCGAGCGCATATGCAATGATCGTGGACACCAGGGTCATATAGAGGGTGGTGAGGATACCCTGTCCCAACATTTTCAAAATCGTAGGATCCAGAAGAATTGTACTAGACATTGGCTTCCACCTCCTCCACACTGAGTTTTCGCTCCTTCAGATAGTGAATCATGTGAGCCGCCGTCTGCTCGTCCTCCGGAAGCTGCAGAATCATATGTCCGTGAGCGATTCCGCCGATATCCTCCGTATCTGCCTGTAAAATATTGACGGGCGCTTTGCATTCCAGAACCATGTTGGCAATCACCGGCTCAAAGGATGAATTCTCGGAGAATACAATGCGAACGCAATGCTTTCCCCGCATCTCACTGCTTCTTTGATCCGTCATAAAGACAAGCTTCTTTGCTGCCGGGCTCTGGGGTCTTGTAAAGACCTCTTCCACCGTACCGAACTCTGCCAGCTCGCCGGAATCAATGATTGCAACGTGAGAGCAGATCTCCTGAACAACCGCCATCTCATGTGTGATGATCACGATGGTAATGCCGTACAGTTGATTGATCTCCTGTAAAAGCTTCAGAATCGACTTGGTCGTGGTCGGGTCTAACGCACTGGTTGCCTCATCGCAGAGCAGGATCTTCGGATTATTGGCAAGAGCTCTTGCAATGGCTACGCGCTGCTTCTGTCCGCCGGAAAGCTGGGACGGATAGCTCTTTTCCTTTTCCTCCAGACCAACGATTTGAAGAAGCTCCCGCGCACGCTTCACCGCATCTGCACGTTTAACTCCGACGATCTCCATGGGAAAACAAATGTTGTCAAGCACATTGCGCTGCATCAGCAGATTGAAATGCTGGAAGATCATGGCGATCTCCGTGCGCATCCTGCGCAGCTCCTTGTCCGTTAAGCGGGACAGATCCTTATCCTCAATAAAAACCGTACCGCTTGTGGGTTTCTCCAGGAAGTTCAGGCATCGTACCAGCGTGGATTTGCCGGCACCGCTCATTCCGATAATTCCGTAGATGTCACCCCTTTGTATCTCCAGGTTGATGCCCCTTAGGGCTTCTACCTGATTGTCCCTGCCCAGAAAGGTCTTGGACACATCCTGAATACGAATAATAGGTTCCATAGTTTTCAACTCCGTGTTTTGCGTTTCTGTGTAACATTGGGAATTGTACCACGGAACGAGCCAATGCGCAAGTTCCCCTACTCTTCCGTAAACATCGGAGACGAAAGATAACGATCGCCGGAATCCGGAAGCAGTGCAACTATGGTTTTACCAGCATTTTCGGGGCGCTTTGCAAGCTGCGCAGCCGCATAGAGAGCTGCTCCCGAGGTAATTCCTACCAGAATACCCTCCCTGTGAGCAATGGCTCTTCCGGTGGAAAATGCTTCCTCCGTCGTCACGGTGATGATCTCGTCATACACCTGTGTATTCAATATGGAAGGAATAAAGCCGGCTCCGATACCCTGCAGCTTGTGAGGTCCGGGGTTGCCGCCGGAGAGAACGGGGGAATCCGTAGGCTCCACTGCAACCACCTTTACCGCAGGATTTTTCGATTTCAAATAGGTACCGACACCGGTTATGGTTCCACCGGTACCAACGCCTGCCACAAAAATATCCACCTTTCCGTCTGTGTCCTCCCAGATCTCGGGTCCCGTCGTAGCTGCATGTGCTGCGGGATTGGAGGGATTTTCAAACTGCCCCAGAATCACTGCGCCGGGAATCTCTTTCTCCAGTTCCTCCGCTTTGGCAATGGCACCCTTCATACCCTTGGCCCCTTCTGTCAGCACCAGTTCCGCGCCGTATGCTTTCAGAAGATTTCTGCGTTCAACGCTCATCGTATCGGGCAGTGTGAGGATGGCGCGATACCCCTTTGCCGCTGCCACACTGGCAAGGCCGATTCCGGTATTTCCGGAGGTGGGCTCGATGATCGTCGCGCCGGGTTTTAAGATACCCTTTTTCTCGGCATCCTCAATCATGGCAAGCGCTACTCTGTCCTTGACGCTTCCCGCGGGATTAAAGTATTCCAGCTTTGCAAGAAGGGTTACGCCTTCGATTCCCTCTGCCTTCTTATAGTTCTCCACTGCCAGAAGCGGTGTGTGACCAATTAGTTCCGTCGCCTTTGATACGATTCTTCCCATAGTTTTTTCCTCCTGTTTTCCTGAATTCTTTGCAATACTAGTTCGGTTTGATCTGGTTGATTTGGTTCGTTTTGGTTCGTTTTGGTTCGTTTTGGTTCGTTAGGCTTGTTTTGATTGTTATAATTGTCTAGATTTCTTTATTTCCTACTATTCCGATAGGTTTTATGAATTGTATATTACTACCTCCATTTGTAATTGTCAACACCTTTTTAAAATATTTCTCTCTTTTTGAAAAGCAGGCGCCTATGTTGCCTTTGCCATGAAAAACCTACCATTTCGTAAAGTGTGCCTGTATTCGTTCCCTTTTTCTCCCCCGCTGCTCTCTGCGGGGTATCGGCTTCTTGTTTTCCTCTGCCATACCCCGCCCTGCTTTCTCCCCGGGGTATCTGCTTCTTGTTTTTCTCTGCCATACCCCGCTCTGCTTTTCCACCGGGGTATCGACTTCTTGTTTTCCTCTGTCATACCCCGCTCTGCTTTCTTCCCGGGGTATCGGCTTCTTGTTTTCATCTGTCATACCCCGCTCTGCTTTCTTCCCGGGGTATCGGCTTCTTGTTTCCCTCTACCATACCCCGCTCTGCTTTCCCACCGGGGTATCGGCTTCTTGTTTTTCTCTGCCATACCCCGCCCTGCTTTCTCCCCGGGGTATCTGCTTCTTGTTTCCCTCTGCCATACCCCGCCCTGCGTTCTCCCCGGGGTATCGCACGCCTGCGGAGGGCTCCCATACCCCGTCTGTTTAGCGGGAGAGCGGGGTTTGCACATGTAACTGCTACCTTTACATTACAATTCAGCGGGAACTCAATTCCGAAAAGGGGCAAATATTTTCCAATGGGGGATTTGACATGCCGAACGCCCTATCATATACTAGAGTTTATGAATAAGAAAACTTTTCCGGCACGCTATGCAGTGCCCCATATTTATAACCGAATAAACCGCAATCGGTACACCGTCGAGCATCCCCTGGAAGTTACCGTGCCCGGCTCCAAGAGTATCACAAACCGCGCCCTGCTCCTGGCTACACTGGCAAAGGGAACCTCAACGCTGCGAGGCGTCCTCTTTTCGGACGATTCCAGACATTTTCTGGGCTGTATTCAGGATCTGGGATATGAGACCACCGTGGACGAACCGAATCGGCTGGTCACCGTGAAGGGTATGGGAGGAGCAATTCCGCGCAGGGAAGCTTCTCTATATGTAGGAAGCGCCGGAACGGCAGCGCGCTTTCTGACCGCGTTTCTCGGCATATCCGACGGCTTCTATCACATGGATGCCTCCGAGCAGATGTGCAGACGTCCCATGGCTCCCCTGTTAAACTCCCTCCGGGAGTTGGGCTGTGAGATTCTTCCGGAACAGGATAGTACTGACACGAATCATTTTCCTTTCCTTATAAAAAGTCATGGTTTCGGCAAAAACAGAATTCGCGTCAATATCGATCACAGCAGCCAGTTTTTGAGCGCACTCCTCATTGCCTCCTGCCTGTGTGACAGGGACTTCACCGTAGATGTGGAAGGCACCCACGGAATGGCCTATATTGAGATGACCTGTAAAATGATGGAGCAGTTCGGTGTACACACCACTCGCCCCTTAAGTGACCGCTTTGTCACGCCGGCAGGCCAATCTTACCGGGCGCTGGATTACCGCATTGAGCCCGACGTATCCGCAGCCTGCTATTTCTACGCAATGGTGCCCCTTCTGGGGATTCCGGTTCGCGTAACCAACGTACATTTCGATTCCCTGCAAGGGGATGTGGCATTTATCCGTCTGCTGGTTCAGATGGGGTGCCAATTGTCAGAAACCGAGAGCGGTATTTTGTTGTTGCCCCCCGCAGACAATTGTTTTCACGGAATCACAGCCGATATGTCCTCCTGTTCCGACCAGGCGATCACACTGGCGGCAATTGCACCTTTTGCCGATACGCCCACCACGATCACCGGAATCGGTCACATTCGTTATCAGGAAAGCGACCGCATACACGCCATTCTGACGGAGCTCTCAAGGCTCGGCATCCGATGCGAGGAGACCAAGACCGGTGTTACCATCTATCCCGGAACACCGACCCCCGGACTTGTGACAACCTATGAGGACCATCGTATGGCTATGGGCTTTTCCCTGATCGGTCTTAGGGCGGAAGGAATACAGATCGACAATCCCGCCTGCTGCACCAAAACCTTCGAAGAATACTTCGATATTCTGGACGAAATAGCCACCTCTATGCTATAATGTACGCGAGCAGAAAAGCAAGCGACGCCGAAGGCGGTATTTGCTTTTTGCCGCGATAACGAGCAAACCATCTGCGCAGCAGATGAAGAAGCACGTGGTGCGGGTTTGCGAGGAAAATACCCGCGAGCAGAAAAGCAAGCGACGCCGAAGGCGACATTTGCTTTTTGCCGCGATAACGAGCAAACCATCTGCGAAGCAGATGAAGAAGC
>CAMAGI010000083.1 GCA_945833775.1 uncultured Lachnospiraceae bacterium | reverse complement strand
TAATCCGTATTATAGCGGATGGTAAATGCACTGTTGTCCGTATCCCTGTAGGTCTCCATTGCAAATGTTGCAAGCGGAAGCAGATTAATACCGTATCCGTCCTCCAACACGGACATCGTTCCGTAGTGTGCAGCCATTCGTACCACATTTGCAATGCAGGCGAGGCTTCCGCTGGCTGCCCCCATCCAGACCATATCATGATTGCCCCACTGGACATCCACCGAGTGATAGTCACACAGGGTATCCATGATGATATGGGGACCCGGTCCACGGTCGAAAATATCTCCCACGATATGCAGATGATCGATCACCAGCCTTTGAATCAGCCGGCACAGGGCAACGATAAACTGCGGCGCCCTCCCGATTCGAATAATCGTATGGATGATCTCATTGTAATAGGCTTCCTTATCCTGGATCTCCTCCTTCTCTGTAATCAGTTCCTCGATCACATAGGCGAAATCCCCGGGAAGTGCTTTGCGCACCTTGGAACGGGTATATTTGGAGGACACACGCTTAATCACCTGTACCAGACGGTGTAGCGTAATCCGGTACCAATCCTCAAGATTATCCTCTTTTTGCCGGACGATCTCCAGTTTTTCCTCCGGATAATAGATCAACGTTGCCAGACTCTTTTTGTCACGAATACTGATGGTATTGCCGAACTCTTCATCAATCTTGCGGCGCACGGATCCGGACCCATTTTTCAGCACGTGTCGAAACTGCTCATATTCTCCGTGGATATCCGTGAGAAAATGCTCCGTTCCCTTGGGAAGATTCAGAATGGACTGCAAATTGATGATCTCCGTTGCAGCCGCATCGATGTTTCGGTATTGACGGGAGAGTGTCCCCAACAGCTTGCGCTCCTGTTCCTCCATGCGTAACCTCCTTGGATTTATCCTACCACACCGCTCATGTCATACATTCCGGGTTCTTTTCCTGCAAGATACTTTGCCGCCTGCACCGCACCTTTCCCGAAAACAGCGCGGGAATATGCCGTATGTGAGAACGTGATTACCTCGTCCGTTCCGGCGAAGATCACATCGTGATCACCGACAATGGAACCACCCCTTACCGCGCTGATTCCAATCTCCATCCGGGGACGTTTCTCTCTCCTCTGACTGCGGTCGTAGACGTACTCATAGGCACCGTCAAATTCTTCATTGATGGAATCCGCCAGAGCGATCGCCGTTCCGCTGGGTGCATCCAGCTTCATCCTGTGGTGCTTCTCCACGATCTCCATATCGAAGCCCGCAGGTGCAAGAATCGATGCCGCCTCTTTCAGCACTTTCATCAAAAGGTTGATACCAAGAGACATGTTGGCGGAGCGCAGGATCGGAGCTTTTTTCGACACATCCTCCACTTTCTTTAATTGTTCCTCGCTTAAGCCCGTGGTACAAAGCACACAGGGCATACCGGTCTCGGCACAATATTCCAACAGTTCATCAACACCCGCCGCCGTGGAAAAATCAATGATGCAATCCGCTTTCTCGGTGCACTCCCGCAGGGTCTTAAACACGGGATAGGAATTGTGTCCGTCATCCCAAACATCGATTCCTGCCGCCATCTCAACCTCGGCGTCCTCTTCCACGAGTTTGCTG
This sequence comes from uncultured Lachnospiraceae bacterium, assembly GCA_945833775.1. Lineage (GTDB taxonomy): Bacteria > Bacillota > Clostridia > Lachnospirales > Lachnospiraceae > Acetatifactor. The sequence goes on along the minus strand of CAMAGI010000083.1, from coordinate 8,806 downwards.
ATTACTTGTCCCATTCTTCCGTTACATCCGCGCATAATGATTCTGGTCATGATCTCTCTCCTTTTCAAAGAATCCCGTCTGAATAAGTTTCAGGCGGGATAATTTTTTCACAATCTTTTATTTCAGTATTCCGTATGCTCTCATTGCGTTTTCCAGGCGCTTTGCGTTGGACTCCTCCATCTCGGTGAGCGGCATCCGAAGAGGTCCCACCTGCATGCCCATAAGATTGAGTGCTTTTTTGACCGGGATCGGGTTCACCTCACAAAACAGTGCATTGCAAAGCTCCAAAGCCTCCAGCTGCAGCTTGCGGCTTCCTGCGACATCGCCGTCCAGGAATTTTTGGCAGATCTCATGAGTCTGACGGGGCGCCACATTGGACAGTACAGAGATTACGCCGACTCCCCCCAGTGCCATAATCGGAACGATCTGGTCATCGTTGCCGGAGTAAATATCCACCTTACCCTCTGCGATCGCCGCAAGATGTGCGATCTGACTGATATTTCCGCTTGCCTCCTTGACGCCAACGATGTTCTCGGTATCGCGGCAAAGCCTTACCACCGTCTCCGGCAGAATATTGCAGCCTGTACGGCTGGGTACATTGTAGAGCAGGATGGGCACCTTAACCGCATCGGCAACGGTCTTAAAATGTGCGTACAAGCCATTCTGTGTCGCCTTGTTGTAATAAGGGCTCACCAGTAAAAGGCCGTCCACTCCGTACTTCTCCGCCTCAGTCGAAAGATATACAGCGGTCTCGGTGCAATTGGAGCCGGTGCCTGCGATGACCGGAATTCTCTTTGCTACTTTCTCCACGCAATAGCGGATCGTATCCAGATGTTCCTCATGAGTCAAAGTGGACGCCTCTCCGGTGGTACCGCATACGATAATCGCATCGGTCCCGTTCTCAATCTGAAAATCAATCAGCTTTCCGAACTGCTCATAATCCACATTTCCGTCTGCTTTCATGGGTGTTACGATAGCAACGCCCGCTCCGGTAAAAACAGCCATATTTTTTCCTCCTTATCGTAAAATAAGACCGGCACAAAATGCGCCGGTCCAATCTTCTCAACTGTACCGATAGCGCACCACCCCGCTTGTGGGTGACAGTCACAGAGTTCTTAACCCGGTGCCCAAGAACACATCCTCCAGGAGATCTGCTCTTTCGGCGTATTTCCCTTTTCTGCCTCTTCCCCTGTGCCTGACACATCCAAAGCAGTACTCTTAAAATACGCAACCTCTATCTCTCTACTCGATTAGAGCAATCATATCATGATTATCCCGCACTGTCAACATGCAGGCTGTTTAGTGCCAAACCTTGAACTTCACCGTCTCAATCTTTGAGACCTCATCTGCCATGACACAGATATCATCGTTCAAATTGATCCCTGTCAGAATCAGATCCATGTCTCCCCGCATTTCGATCAGATCCTTCATCTCCTCCACCGTCACAATTTTCTGATCAATGAGTCCCAGCACTTCATCCAGAATTAACAGATCGCACCCTCCGGTTGTAAGAACCTTCTTGGCGAAATGAATACCGTTCTTGATATTCATGATCTCTTCCTGCTTCTTCTCTTCACTGAGCTGCTCAAAATTCTCATCGGATTTCTCGAAATGAAAGAGCTTTATCTCCGGTTCCATTCTGCGCAAAAACTCGGATTCTCCAAGGCCTTTACCCTTCAGAAACTGAATGATCACAACGTGCTGGCCCTCAGCCGCCGCAGCCACCGCGCGCCCCATTGCCGCGGGAGATTTACCGCGTCCGTCGCCGGTGTAGATATACAGACCGCCTTTTCCCATTTTCCACCTCATAAGTCAAATAAAGGAATCAGATTACGGTTCATTCTATCACACGAAACCGGTTTTGGCAACTCAAAACGCTCCCTGAGGAACACCGGACATCTGTTCCGAGGCTGCAAGCTCCGGTGAAATCAGTTCCAGTTTGCTCACGGAAACTTCAAATGCCACCCGCTTTTCCACTGTTGTTTCGTCCAGTTTTTTCATATATTCCCGGCTCTGGATTCTACCCCAGATATCACAGCGCTCACCCACTTTAAAATTGCTCGCGTAACGCGCGTTTCTGCCCCAGCAGATGCATGGTATGTAGTCCGATTTGCCATAGGGCCTGTTCACGGCCAGCAAAAGGTCCGCAATCTCTCTTCCCAGGGGGGTCTTGCGATAAATCGGCTCTTTACAGATATAGCCGTCCAAAAAGATCTGATTGGTGCGGGAACTCTCCTCCACCTGATCCAAAAACTCCACTTCTCTGGCAAAGACCGAAAGCACCAGCTTATTCCTGCGCTCCTCATGCCGGTTATAGGAGCGGAACTGTCCGTTTACACAGATCAGACTGCCCTGAAGATCCTGGGTGGTATCCAACAGTCTTTCGGATACCATGACCGGGATGATGTCGAAGCTCTCGCTGAGTCTTTGCACCTTTACGTCAACCATGAAAAATCCTTCTCCGAAAATCTCATGGCTGTAGGTAAATTTGCTCACGATCTCACCCATAACCGTTACCTGATTGTTTTCAATAACCTTATCTGTCATACTTGTTCTCCCTTCTTATTTTCGATAAGAATCTTTCACGTTTATTTTTTCTGAAAGCACCTTCTTTGCATTACTATATATACTATAAAAAACTGCCAAATAACACTTTTTCTCACCGCGCAAATCGCGCAAAACTGCCTAAATTCGCAGCATCTCGCGGTGATACCTTGCTTCCTAACAAAAAAAGTGCTATACTTTTGGAGTTTTTAGAACATATTAAGGAAGAAATACCGTTTACAATCTGAGTTTTTGGTGGATAAGAAAGACGAGGCAGAAATTATGAGACAGAAAAGAGAAGATGTCAGAAATGTTGCAATCATCGCTCATGTAGACCATGGCAAGACAACTCTGGTGGACGAACTGTTAAAGCAAAGCGGCGTGTTCCGTGAAAATCAGGAGGTGGCCGAACGCGTTATGGACTCTAATGACATTGAGCGTGAACGCGGAATCACCATTCTCTCCAAGAATACTGCCGTTATGTACAAGGGCACCAAGATAAATATCATCGACACTCCCGGTCACGCCGATTTCGGAGGCGAAGTGGAACGCGTACTGAAAATGGTGAATGGTGTTATTCTGGTGGTGGACGCATTCGAGGGTGCCATGCCCCAGACCAAGTTTGTCCTGCGAAAGGCTCTGGAGCTGAAGCTTCCCGTAATCGTATGCATCAACAAGATTGACCGTCCCGAGGCACGTCCCGACGAAGTTGTGGACGAAGTTCTGGAGCTCTTTCTGGAACTGGATGCGGACGATGCACAGCTTGACTGTCCCTTTGTGTTTGCATCCGCGAAAGCCGGTATCGCTTCCCTGGATTCTGCCACCGAGGGCACCAGCATGGAGCCTCTCTTCGAGACCATTGTGGACTACATTCCCGCTCCCTGCGGCGATCCCGATGCGGGTACCCAGGTTCTGATCAGCACCATCGATTACAACGAATATGTGGGGCGCATCGGCGTCGGCAAGGTGGACAACGGTGTAATCCGCGTCAATCAGGATGTTGTCATCTGCAATCATCATGAGCCCGACAAACAGATCAAAGTAAAAGTCAGTAAGCTGTATGAGTTCGACGGTCTGAACAAGGTCGAAGTGCGCGAGGCGGGTATCGGTTCCATTGTGGCAATCTCCGGCATAAGCGATATCCATATCGGTGACACCCTCTGCTCCCCCGATGCAGTACAACCCATTCCCTTCCAGAAGATCAGTGAACCGACAATCGCCATGCAGTTTCTTGTGAACGACTCCCCTCTCGCCGGTCAGGAAGGCAAATATGTGACCAGTCGTCACCTACGCGACAGACTGTTTCGGGAGTTAAACACCGATGTCTCCCTCCGTGTTGAGGAGACCGGGGAGACCGACTGCTTCAAGGTCTCCGGTCGCGGCGAACTTCACCTGTCCGTATTGATTGAAAATATGCGCCGTGAGGGCTTTGAATTTGCTGTAAGCAAGGCAGAAGTGCTCTATAAGAATGACGAAAACGGCAAACGCCTGGAGCCCATGGAGCTTGCCTATATTGATGTGCCCAACGAGTTTGCGGGGGCTGTTATCGAAAAGCTCGGTCAGAGAAAGGGAGAGCTTCGAAACATGGGTTCCATTACCGGTGGTACTTACACCCGCCTGGAATTCTCCATCCCCGCCAGAGGATTGATCGGGTATCGTGGCGAATTCATGACCGACACCAAGGGCAACGGCATATTGAACACGGTATTTGACGGTTACGGTCCCTACAAGGGGGATATCCAGTACCGTAAGCAGGGTTCCCTGATCGCATTTGAGGCCGGTGAAGCGATCACCTACGGCCTGTTTAATGCGCAGGAACGCGGGATTCTTTTCATCGGCCCCGGTGAGAAGGTTTATTCCGGTATGGTTGTCGGCCAGACCGGGAAAAGTGAGGACATTGAGATCAACGTCTGCAAGAAGAAGCAGTTGACCAACACCCGCTCTTCCTCCGCCGACGAAGCACTGCGCCTGACTCCTCCCAGAATTCTTTCGCTGGAACAGGCTCTGGACTTTATCGACACGGATGAGCTTTTGGAAGTTACACCCACAAGCCTGCGCATCCGCAAGAAGATCCTGGATCCCACGCTCCGCAAGAGAGCCTCCTTTAAAAAGTAATCCGCTTTAACGAAAGAATCTCTTACCGATCTTCCATCTCAGCTGACTGCGCCCGATTGTTTTGCGGCAACTGACTTAAAACCACCGCGATAAACATGAATGCGCAGCCCAGCAACTCTCTTCCGCTCAGTTTCTGATGCAAAATCACAAAGCCCGCAAGCACAGACACAACCGATTCCAGACTCATAATCATGGATGCAACGGTGGGATTCATATTTTTCTGTCCCAGAATCTGAAGCGTGTACGCTACTCCGCTGGAGAAAACCCCCGCGTAGAGGATCGGTCCTGCACAGGCAGCCAGCGCCTGCAGGCTCACCTCCTCGCGCACAAGCATCAGTATACCGGAGAGAATTCCGCAGGTATAAAACTGGATACAACTCATGGCAACACCGTCCACCAACGGTGAAAAGTGATCAATCACCAGAATATGTACCGCAAAACAGCCTGCGCAGATCAACACCAACAGATCTCCCGCACCCACCGTAAACTCACCGGTGATACACAAAAAGTAAAGTCCGGCCACGGCAAACACCAGTCCGATCCACACCAGTTTGCCAACTTTTTTGTGAAAAAAGAGACCGAATATGGGCACCAGAACAATGTAGAGTGCGGTGATGAATCCGGCCTTTCCCACCGTGGTGTATTTTATACCGAACTGTTGAAAATTACTGGCGACACACAGGATCACCCCGCAGCAGATACCACCGATGAATAAGGTTTTGACACTCTTCTTTTTCTTCGCACTTTCGTCCCCGCCGGGGTCAGAGGAATCCGCTAAGTCGGTTGCTTTTCCTCCCTGGATTCTGCGCAGCAAAAATATGCAGGGCAGCAAAACGGTTCCTCCGATCAGATTCCGCACACAATTGAAGGTGAATCCGCCCACATATTCCATTCCTTCACTCTGGGCAACAAAGGCCGTTCCCCAGATAATGGCACAGAGCAACAGCAATACAGAGCCCCGGAGTTGTTGTCTCATCGTCAATTCCTCCCTTATTTCTCCTTATTTCTCCTTATTTCTCCTTATTTCTCCTTATTTTCCCTTATTTCCCCTTATTTTTACATATCCCGTTTTGGCACTTCCGCTCATTTCTGCAAAATGCGAAACTCGTAGGGTCTAAGCCAGCCTTCCTCTCTTCCCTCCTCCGGATAGTTACCAAAAAGACAGGTTCCCAAAAAGATCGGTGCCTTCTTTCTGTGAGGAGTCAGATTGGCATAGATCACCAGACATTCGAGGCGTGTTCTCCTGCGAAATACATAGACGCCGGATACGGAGGGAAATTTTCTGTAATCACCCCATTTCAGGGCATCGCTGTTCTTGCGAAAAGCGATCATTTTCCGGTAAAATGCAAGAATGCTGTCGGGATCCCTCTCCTGCGTCTCCACATTGATCCATGTGTGATTTGCATTGACCTTAAGCCAGGGCTCTCCCTCCGAAAAGCCTGCGTACTTTTCGTCTGTCCACTGCATGGGTGTACGGGCATTGTCCCGCGTCGTCTGCAGAAGGAGTTTGTCCCGTACAGAGGCGGGAAAATGCAGATCACACATCATTTTATAGACATTGTGACTCTCCACATCCTGAATCTCGGACAGACCGGAGAAATCTCCGTTGGTCATCCCGATCTCCTCTCCCTCATAGATATAAGGCGTTCCGCGAAGGCTTAAGTTCAGACCGCAGAGCATTTTGGCACTCTCTTTGTGATATCCGCAGACATCACCAAAGCGGCTGACGCTGCGGGGTTGATCGTGATTTTCCAGATAATTGGCATTCCATTCCATCTCGCGCTGCCATCTGTCCAGTGCGTCGATCAGACGCTTTGGATGATACGGAGTCTTAAACCACTTTACTCCGATTTGATCTGCCTCCATGTGTTCAAACCCAAACACCATATCCAATTCCCCGCGGTTACTACCACATAGTTTCATGGCGGTCTTTGTGTCCACCAAAACTGTCTCACCCACGGTAAAACAATCATACTTCGAGAAGACATCCCTCCGCAGTCTCTGCAAAATATCATGGGTTCCATCGGTGCTCAGGTAATGCTCCTTGCCGGTGAGCGCCAGCTGCTTCTTTCCATCCTCCAGCGTATTCTTGTACAGAACATTAATCACATCACATCGGAAGCCGGCAATTCCCTTATCCAGCCAGAAACGCAGTATATCGCACACTTCCTCATAGACTCTCGGATTATGCCAGTTTAAATCCGGCTGCCCCGGGGCAAACAGATGCAGATAATAGGTTCCGTCCCCTGCGGACTCCCACACATCTCCCGCAAAAAAAGACCCCCAGTTGTTGGGCAGGCTGCCGTCTGCTTTTCCCTCACGAAATATGTAATAATCCCGGTATACCGGATCATTGGCGAGTGCCTTCTGAAACCATTCGTGACGGTCCGAGGTGTGATTGATCACCAGATCCATAAGAATACGGATTCCCATTCTCCCGGCCTCCCGGATCAGTTGATCCATATCCTCCATGGTCCCGAAATCCGGGTGGATCGCACGATAATCGGAGATGTCATATCCATTGTCACAGTTCGGGCTCGCATAGACCGGACTCAGCCAGATCACATCCACTCCCAATTCTTTCAAATACGGCAATTTGGACACAATCCCCGGAATATCTCCGATTCCGTCCCCGTTACTGTCGCAGAAGGATCTCGGATAAATCTGATATACAACAGCACTTCTCCACCAGTTTTTCTGCAATTTTGTCTCCATGGCAATCTGTCCTCCCCTGCCGAAATCTATTATTTTCCTTATGAATCATCATACAACTCTTTTCCGGAAATGCCAACTCCTCATTTTATCATCACTTCCCAAACGGGATATTTAGCAAGCTTTTCTGTTATTTTCACAATCAAGGGGATAGGTCCCGTATTCCTCTAATGTTTAAGGTAACCGGCTCCTTGTGGCAAGCAACGTCCCCACTATCAAGAATAGCTTTATCTGACTTTATCTGTTTGCAATATTTCTTTTCCATGCAAATCGTGATAGAATAATCAATCATTATTCATAATCAAACTCAAACGATAATTACACACATCAAAGGAGGAATTTCATGCTATTCGAACGAGCAAAAAAAGAATATGAAGATCTTATGAAACAAATTTGTTCTCTCAAATGTCAACTTGAAACATTGCCACCGGGGAAACTCATATGTTGTAATCATAAAACCTACACGAAATGGTACCAAAAAAATCAAGGTCAAAGAGTGTACATTCCAAAATCAAATCGGCAGCTAGCACGGCAACTGGCTCAAAAAAAATACTTAACATCTCTGCTACAAGATTTAGAGAGAGAACAAAAAGCTTTGACTCTGTATCTGAACCATCACCCCAATGTAATGCAATCTGATTCTCTTCTGACGAAACATCCGGAGTATCAAGAACTACTTACACAAACCCATTTATCTTTGTTGAAAGAACTATCCGATTGGATGGCAAATTCATATAATAAAAATACTTCCCACCCTGAATCTTTAAATTGTAAAGGAATCGCGAATACTTATTTGCGTTCAAAATCAGAGGTTTTGATTGACATGACTCTCAGAAAGTATCATATTCCGTTTCGGTATGAATGCGCTTTGGAACTGAATAATTCCACAATCTTTCCTGATTTTACCATTCGTCATCCTGATACAGGTGAGTTCTATTACTGGGAACATTTCGGATTAATGGATAGTCTCTCCTATACCGAAAATACTGTATTCAAATTACACCTTTACACATCAAACGGAATCATTCCGGGTATCAATTTGATTACAACATACGAAACCCGAAACCAACCCCTGACCATACAGACCATTGAAAAAACAGTAGAGTTCTATTTTTTGTAATACACTCCCGGAGACTCTTTCTTATTCGTTTGCTTCCATATATCTGTAAACAAGCTCGCATCAGGTCTATATCATGTTTTCTTTCAAAGTAGATTCCATTTTCCTTGCAACAACCTCTTGCTTTAGGTCTATGCTCTCTTTTCTTCCAAAATAGATTCCATTTTCCTTGCGACAACCTCTTGCTTTAGGTCTATGCTTTCTTTTCTTCCAAAGTAGATTCCATTTTCCTTGCGGCAACCTCTTGCTTTAGGTCTATGCTTTCTTTTCTTCCAAAATAGATTCCATTTTCCTTGCGACAACCTCTTGCTTTAGGTC
>CAMAGI010000082.1 GCA_945833775.1 uncultured Lachnospiraceae bacterium | reverse complement strand
GTTCTCCCGCAAAAGCTCCCTGTCAGGCAGTCCGTCCAGGATCGTTTTTTGAAGCTCCAGAATAGCTTTCACATCGGCACAGCTGCATTTTCTGAGTAGGAATTCTTCTCTGCTAAGCGACACGGTTATCTCCTCCCCTTCTCATCCATGGATGCAATGATTGCTTCATACTCTGCCTGTTTGGAAGGTTTCGCATTTTTGCAGGCAATCTCCAGCACCGTCTCAAAGAAGGTTAGACAGAATGATTTTACCATATCCCACGAAATTAAACAAGAGACACCCTCATGGGAGTGTCTCCTGTATCTTTTGTAGATGTGCTGTTTTATCGGAATCGTAAGATTAGTTCTCCTTGCTGTGATCCCGGATGGCAAAGTCAACGCCGGTATCGGTGGGTTTCTCCTCATCGAAAACATAATCTTTGCCGGGCAGCACCGCATTCAAAACGATACCAACCAAAGCGCCTACCGCAAGACCGGAAAGGCTGACGATGCCGATGGTGATGGAGCCTGCTGCACTGTACTTGATACCGATGGACAGCACCAGGATCAAAGCTGCAATGATCACGTTACGGCTCTTGGAGAAATCACACTGGGACTCTACCACATTGCGGACACCGACTGCAGAAATCATACCATAAAGAACCAGGGATACGCCGCCTACCGTAGCAGTGGGCATGCATCCGATGATGGCTGCGAATTTCGGGCAGAAGGAGAACAGGATGGCAAAGCATGCTGCAAGACGAATGACCATGGGATCAAATACCTTGGTCAGGGAAAGCACACCGGTATTCTCACCGTAAGTGGTGTTTGCAGGTGCACCGAACAGGGATGCAGCGATGGTTGCAAGTCCGTCACCGGTCAGAGTTCTGTGAAGACCGGGCTCCTTGATATAGTTGATGCCCACCGTGGAGGAGATTGCGGAGATATCTCCGATGTGCTCCACAATTGTTGCAAGTGCGATCGGCATGATGGTGATAACGCTGGTTAAAAGCAGTGCGGTATTGCCGTCCTTAAAGGCCCAGAACACGGTGCTCTCCCAGTGGATGGGGAGTCCGATCCAGTCCGCCTGGGCAACGCCGGAGAAGTCCACACGTCCCAGAATAACAGCCAACAGATAAGAACCGATCACACCGATGATAATCGGTACAATCTTGACCATTCCCTTGCCCCAGATATTGCATACAACGATCAGGGCGATAGCCACAAGCGCAATCAGCCAGTCCGTGGAACAGCTGTCAATGGCAGACTGGGATAGTGTAAGTCCGATGGCGATAATAATCGGTCCGGTAACCACGGGCGGGAAAAACTTCATAACTTTTCCGGTGCCGAACAATTTAATCAACCCGGCAAGCACCAGATACAGAAGTCCCGCACAGGCCACACCGAAGCATGCATAGGGAAGAAGCTCAGGCTCACCATTCGGCGCGATTGCGAAATATCCGCCCAGAAATGCGAAAGAAGATCCAAGGAAAGCAGGAACCTTTCTCTTCGTCAGAAAATGGAACAACAAAGTGCCCAAACCTGCAAACAACAGTGTCGTGGAAACATCCAGTCCCGTCAGAATGGGAACCAGAATGGTGGATCCGAACATCGCAAACATATGCTGCAGACCCAGAACCGTTACCTTGGGCGCGCCAAGGGATTTGGCATCGTAGATGCCACTCTCGCCGAGAGCTGATTTCTTCTCACTCATGCACTCATCCTCCTACGTGAAAACATATGATTTTATGGAAAAACCTCTGTTTTTCATAATAACTTTTCAAGGGTGCATAGTCAAGAATTTTTTGTGTCCGAGATCGCGTGGCACTTTAAGAAATCCTTCCACACGCCGACATATTTTGCCTTCAGGTGAATCCCGTCAAAGGTATACTCCTGTATCAATCCTCCGTCCTCACCACATACCTCGGGATTGACATCCAGATAGAAAATATGTTCATTGTCCGCCAGTCGGGATATTGCCTCGTTGCGTGCCACAATCCCTTCGTTGTTGATGTAATCCCCCTGCTCGGACCGCTCCGTGCTCACCTTGAGGATTCCCTGGATATAGATGAGGGCATCTGGCTGAAGTTCCCGTATACGCTGTACCTTCTCCGCGTAGGCATCGGCAAAGCTCTCCACGGTTCCGGTTCCCATCTCGTTGATACCGATCATGATATAGATTTTGCCAAACTGTTCGGTGGAAAGCAGCTCCTCGGCCGAAATCTTTCGCCGCTCCCCGGGCACTTCCACAATCTGGGCATCCATCATCTTATAGACCGTCAGTCCGGTGGAGGCACAAAACCGCGCCGTATCCTGAAGTCCGCCGTACTCAAACATTCCCACCGTTCTGGAATCTCCGATAAACAGTGCATCTTCGAAGTAATCGTCCTCCACGGTGCAGTATACCGGCTCTGCCGGTTCCACCTCTCCCGCGGATTCCGTCTCCTCCCGGCCGCTTTCCGAAGGAACCTCCTGCCGGCCGGGGTCCGTGTTATTTTCACCCGTTTCGGGCATGCTCCCTGCATTCTCCGATGCACCGCCCTCCTGCGAAGCCGCATCCTCCTGCTGCAGCGGCCCGTTATTCAGCTCCGATTCCGTAAGCTGCCCGGACGCAGATGACTGTCCCGGTTCCGGATAGTACCGTTCCTGTTCCGTCAGGTTTTCTTCCACAAACCTCCAGATCTGCGACATCTCCTCTCCAAATGCCCGAAGACCGGGGCGATACTTCACCACAAGGTTTGAAAGAGTCCCCGTAGCCGTGACGAAAACCATTCCGGTAAGGACCATGATCCAGATATAATTCCATTTTTTGATCCATCTTCCCAAGCGTTTCACAAACAAACACCTCAAAAACGAAAATACAGGAAGGGATTCTCACCCGCTGTCATCAGTCGGTAAATGCAGAGCCAGAAGAGGCCCGCAAGCACCGCCATACCGAGGAATGAGTCCTTCCATCTCAGATACAGTTTCTGCACAATCGGCGTGCAGCCTGCAAAGCACACTCCGAGAAGTACACCGTAATCCCGCAGTACCCGCACCCAGTCATCGCTCGTCCCGGCAAGCTGCACGCTGAGGCCGAACATCCTGCTTAAGCACAGCTTCAGCTGGGCCGGATCCGGGATGGCAAAGCAGACCCACGTAACAGGAATGACTGCCCACAGATACACTCTCGACAATCCGTTCAGAATGGTTTTCAGGAAATTGTCCGGTACTCTCGACCACACACGTCCCCACTGTCGCTCCAACACGATCAGAATCCACAGAAGCAATCCCCAGATCAGGAAATTAGCGCTGACTCCGTGCCACAGTGCAGTCAGAACCCATACACACAAAAGATGCAGAATTGTGCGAAATTCCCCTTTTCTGTTCCCTCCCAGGGGGATGTATACATATTGGCAGAACCATCTCCCCAGCGTGATATGCCACCTTCTGTAAAAATCCCGAACACCGGAAGCCATATACGGATGGTTGAAGTTTTGCGGTAGTTCAAAGCCCAGCATTCTTCCAAGTCCCTGAGCCATCAGCGAATATCCCCAGAAATCAAAATACAGATTTAACGAGAAAGCCACCGCGCCCAGCCATGCAAGGGGTGTCGAGACACCATCAAAGCCCGCCACCTGAACCTGGTGCCACAAAAGCCCGATGCGGTCTGCCAGAAGCACCTTGGCAATCAGACCGGCTGTAAACAGCTTCAGGCCGTCCTGCAATCCGCGGGCATGAAAGGTTCTTTTATGAAGTTTTTCGGAAATCTCCCCATAGCGCACAATGGGTCCCGATATCAACTGCGGAAACATCATAATGTACGTCCCGAAGTCGATACCCGACCGTTCCGGTTTGATCTCTCCCCGGTAGATATCCAAAAGGTAGGACAGAATCTGGAAGGTATAGAAGCTGATTCCCAGCGGGAACTCCTCTCCGGACAAAAGAACCTTGCAAAGAACCAGAGTGCTTAAATTGCAAAAGACCGCAATGCCGAGCAAAAGTTTCCGTCTTCTCTCCGTGCTTTTGTAATTGCGGTGCTTTCTCCCTTTGCGCGGAACAGGCGCCAGATGCAGCCCCACAAAATAATTGGTGATCACGGAAACAACAAGCACAATGATATATTGAGGTGCCCCAAGGGCATAAAAAACAATGCTTCCTGCAAGAAGCAGCATATTTCTGTATTGAGCCGGGCAGATTCCGTACAGGAGAATAAAAGGCGGAAGAAACCGTAGAATAAAATCAATACTTCCGAAGGTCAAGATTAATCACGTCTTTCATCTAATCTAGCTGTATACTAATATACTAACTTTTACCCCGCCGCAATACAACTTCTTTTTTCTTAATTTTCCTTTATGTTTTGTCACAAAGTTGTAGCAATCTTGTAATCTTTGAATTACAATAGAAGCAACCCAAAGAAAGGCGGAGCCGCTATGAAAGAACAACTCTATACCATCCCGTTAAACGATGCCGTAAACGCCGGTGACGAATGTCCCTTCTGCTATATCGAACAGAGCATTGAGCACGATCTTTTGGACTTTGTTCTGGGGAGCGCCGCCTCCTACATGGAATCGGACATCCGTGAGATGACCGACAAGGCGGGCTTTTGCCGTGCCCATTTCAAGCAGATGTTCGACTATGGCAATACCCTGGGAAATGCATGGATTCTCAAAACACACTACCAGAGGACGATCGATGAGATGCAGAAAACCTTCCGGGGATTTCGCCCGGCAAAAACTTCTCTGATGGACAAACTTCGGGGGAAAGCCGAGAGCGGAAACGCCATCGGCATGTGGATTACAAAGAGGGAGGAGTCCTGCTATATCTGCAAACAGTACCGGGACACCTATGAACGCTATCTGGACACTTTTTTCTATCTTTTTCGCCAGGATCCCGATTTCGTATCCCGGCTGCAAAGCTCCAAGGGATTCTGCCTCACCCATTTCGGCGACCTGTGCCGGGCTGCCGATGAAAAGCTCTCCGGAAAGGATCTGGATGCCTTTTATGAACTCACGCTTCCCCTCATGGAGCGCAACATGGAACGCATCCGTGAGGATGTTGCCTGGATGGTGGAGAAATTCGACTACCGCAACAAGGACGCCGACTGGAAAAATTCCAGGGATGCCATTCAGCGCGGTATGCAGAAACTAAAGGGAGGATATCCTGCCAATCCGCCCTATAAAGCCGCCAAATGATGGTTGCCGGGCATTGTAATCCGGCGCATCATATCCAGATACCCGACCGCTTCCTGATAAAACATCTCCGGCTGGAAGGATCCTTCGCGGAACCGCTCCTCCATCAGGCCTTTTAAGAACAATTCGAGCACTCTCCGAAGACGTATCCCCTCCTCGTTGCTCCCGAAGGCCTCATAATTAATTCCGCTGCAGGCTGTATCGTAGAGATCCATAATCGCATTCCGGGACTCCTCAACGGCAAACAGTGCCTCTCCCACATCCTCATTCAGGGACCGGTTTAAGAAAAGCTGCATATGAGGGTAACCCCTCATGGCATGCATTCTGGCACACTCAATCTGCTTGAGCACTTCAAACAGATCCGTTTCCGTCTCCGAAACAGTCGCCTTAAATTCCAGGGTCATGTATTTGACGCTGTAATCACACGCAAAGGTATACGCCCCGAGCTTGCTGCCAAAATAGTGAAACAAAAGGCCTTTGCTGATACCAGCCTCCCGCACAATCTCGTCCGTGCTGGCATGCTCGTACCCGTTTGCGGCAAAAACCTTCAGTATCGCATTGATCATTCTATCCTGTTTTTCCTTCTTCAGGTCAAAAAATTTCGCGTTCATAGCTCTCCTCTTTTCGTGCGTAACGTAAGTTTATCATACCGCAGGGAGCCTTTCAAGCACCGAGGGCCCCTATCTTTATAGAAAATTTATACATAATCCCTTTTCATTTTCGCAAAATAGTATTAAAATGAGAAAAAACATACTTTCCCGAAAGGAGCAGGATATGGCTAAGAAATTTGGAAAATTTTTGCTTTTCACCGCTGCCGTAGGAACCGCATGTGCTGCCGCATATTACTATATGCAGAAAAAGGACGCTGTTGATCTTGCGGAAGATGCGGATGAAGATTACGATGATTTCAGTGAGGATGCTGAGGCAACGCGCACCTATGTATCCCTGAACCGTGACGCTCAGGCAGAAGCTTCTTCCGAGGAGGATTCCGCGGATAAGGAGTTTACCCCTCTCTCCGAGACCGTTTCCGAAGGGGCTGCAGCGGACTCCGCCGAGGCCGTTGAAGAATTCTTCGACGAGGATGACGGAAGTGAGCTTGATCCTCCTCTGGAAGAGGATTGATCCGTCTGTGACTACACAGTACAATGAACGGGCAGCAGAGCCGGTTTCTCCGGCTGTACTGCCCGTTTTTTCACCCTTTTTTCTCTGTCCATGCCCGACAAAGCTTGGACGCTCCCGCAAGGATCTCCTCCTGCGTCAATCCGCCGAAACCGATCAAAACGGTTCCGTTTCTTTGCTTTGCCGGATTCCCGGAATCGTCCGTTTCCCCATTCGCAGCCACCAGACTCTCGGAGAGACCATATACTTTGACTCCCTGTTCCTCTGCCGTCCGCAAAAGTTCTTCCTCGGACATACCGTCCAGGTGCCGAAGCAGAATGTGTAAGCCTGCGTTCTCCCCCGCAATCTCGACATGCCCCTCCAAAGGCGCAAGACACTGCAACAGAAGGTCATGCTTTCCGCGGTAGAGCTTCCGCATTTTGTTCAAATGCCGCTCGAAATAGCCGTCCCGGATAAATTCATTCAAGATCCGCTGATCGATGCGCGACACAGTGCAGGAGTAAAATCCGCAATTTTCCCGATACCGTTTCAAAAGCTGCATGGGCAACACCATATACCCCACACGAATCGCCGGTGCAATCGCCTTGGAAAAGGTCCCGATATAAATCACCCTGCCGTTTGCATCCACGCTCTGAAGAGCCGGTATCGGTTTCCCGCGATAGCGGAATTCGCTATCATAATCGTCCTCAATCAAATACCGCTCCCGCTTCTGTTCTGCCCATTTTAAGAGCTCCATACGCCGTCCGATGGGCATGATGGTTCCGGTCGGAAACTGATGGGACGGCATCACATAGGCGGCATCCGTGTCCGCGCGATTCAGTTCGTCCACGGACATCCCGTTTTCATCCATACCGACGGTGACCACCTCATAACCACAGGAGGCAAAGATCCGGTAGGTTCGACGATAGGTCGGATTCTCCATGGCAATCCGTATTTTTCTGCCCAGAATTTTCTCCAAAAGCAGCAGAAGATAATCATTTCCCGCTCCCACAATGATCTGTTCCGGACTGCAGTTGACTCCCCGCGAGGAATGCAGATACCGACTGATCGTAACGCGCAGTTCCCTGTCCCCCTGGGGCTCTCCCCGGGAGAAAAGCTCACTGTTTCCATCGCTTAAAATCTCCTTTGAGATGCGCTTCCACACACCGAAGGGAAAGACGGACATATCAATACCATTGGGGGAGAAATCATACTCCGCCCACTGTTTAGCATCCGGTTCGGCGGGCCGCCACTGATCCTGTGCTTCCACACTCTCCTTCGCGCTTTCCGCCCAGGGAAGCCCGCTGTCGGGAGCGGTGGCAACAAAGAACCCACGGTAGGGCCGGGCTTCGATATACCCCTCGCTGAGCAGCTGATCATAGGCATAATCCACCGTGCTGCGAGCTACCTGAAGCTGGACTGCCAGAGAACGCGTGGAGGGAAGCCTCTCCTGTGCGAGAAGCTTCCCCTCCCTGATCTCCTGCCGGATATGTTCGTAAATCTGTTCATACAGGCATTTCCCGTTATTCGATTCCAATTGGATTGTCATTTCACGCATAAGCGCCTGTCTCTAGCCCCTGGGCTTTTTCAACTCTGCAAGAATCTCATCCTTTAGATCGCGTGCCTTGTCCTTAATTCGGGAATTGGCAGACGCAGATGTGAGGATCGTTGCCACCATCTTACTTGCCACATCATACTTTCGAAAATGCTTGGCCAACACGGCGAGCAGATAATCGACGGTCATTTCGTCCATCCCGCACATGGGGAAGGATTCTGTCCGGACAGCCTCCGTAAAACCCTGCAGAGAATTCTGAAGATATTCCTCCTCCGCAGCGGCAAGCTCTGCCAGCTTGCTTTTGTCTGCATTTCCCTCGTTTTCAAGCTGCTCCTGCCAGCCTCTGAGAAGCCACGCTGTCTTCAGACAGATGTATGCCTTCTCACTGTTCTTCGCACGCTTTACGACCGCATTGGCAAGGGCAAGCTGATACCGCTCCAGCGCCTCCTCATAGGAATAGGTCTCACCCTTGGGAGAGTTGACACGCACGGATCTGCTGATCTCCTGTTTGATGAGCTTTGCCTGAGCGGAAGATAGTGTTGAATAATATCTGCTGAGTGCCGCATAGCCGCAGGTGGGGCACAGATACACATCATATTTCACGGGGTCAATCCCCTCGTAACGAGCCCTGAGATCCTGATCCGTTCCCAGAAGCTTTGCCTTGCCCGATTTTACGATCTTTGTAGAAAACGTTCTGGCGCAGACAGGGCACTCCATATTTTTGTCGTAAATCAGATCCTTTTCCGCAACTTTTGCGGCGGTGACCGCAGCAGTTTTTCCGCTGCTTTTCTCCGGCTCCTTCTCCTCACCGAAGATATTCATGTTCTCCAAATTGCCGAGTCCCAGACCCGAAAGTCCGGATAACACTCCTGCCATTGTATGCTCCTTTCCGGTATGCCCAAAAGGGTAACCTTTCCCCAAACACCGTACATCTACTCCGACTTGGGCAGCACAAAGGAACTCTTAAGGGACACGATACGGTTGAACACCAGTGCATCCTCCCTGGAATCCCTGGCGTCCACACAGAAGAATCCCTGGCGCACAAACTGGAATCTGTCATAGGGCTTTGCCCCCGCAAATGCGGGTTCCAGATAACATTTGCGCACGGTCAGCGAGTTCGGATTGAGATAAACCTCACCCTCTTCACTGTAAATAGACCCCATCTCCTCGGCCTTCTGCTCATCGATCAGATTCTCGTAGAAACGAACCTCCGCAGGGATTGCGGTATCCGCGGCAACCCAATGAATCGTGCCTTTCACCTTCCGCCCGTCCGGACTGTTTCCGCCCCTGGAAGCAGGATCGTAGGTACAATGAACCTCTGTCACATTGCCCTCCGCATCCTTGACACACCCGGTACAGGTAACAAAATATGCATTCATCAAACGGACCTCATTGCCGGGGAACAGCCGAAAATACTTCTTAGGCGGTTCTTCCATGAAGTCCTCCCGCTCAATATACAGAACCTTTCCGAAGGGAACCTCACGTGTTCCAAGCTCTTCGTTCTCCGGATTGTTTACTGCAGGAAGCAGTTCTGTCTGTCCTTCCGGATAGTTATCAATCACAAGTCGGATGGGATCGGTAACCACCATATATCTGGGAGCCTTGGGCTTTAAATCCTCACGGATACAGTATTCCAGTGCAGCATAATCAGCGATGGACTGGGCCTTGGATACTCCGCACATCTCAACGAACATGCGGATTGACTCGGGTGTAAAGCCGCGGCGCCGCAGCGCCGCGATGGACACCAGTCTGGGGTCATCCCAGCCGTCCACCTTTCCGTCCTGTACAAGCTTCTTGATATAACGCTTACCGGTGACAATGTTTTTCAGATACATCTTGGCCTGCTCGATCTGTTTGGGCGGATTCGGATATTCAAGCTCCGTCACAACCCAGTCATAGAGAGGTCTGTGATCCTCAAACTCCAGAGTGCAGATGGAATGGGTAATGCCCTCGATGGCATCCTCAATGGGATGGGCAAAGTCATACATGGGATAGATGCACCAGGCATCCCCGGTGTTGTGATGACTCATATGTGCCACACGATAGATGACGGGGTCACGCATATTGATGTTGGGAGAGCTCATGTCAATACGGGCGCGAAGCACCTTCTCCCCATCGGCATATTTCCCCGCCTTCATCTCTTCAAAGAGTTTTAAATTCTCCTCCACACTACGTCCTCTGGAGGGATCCTCCCTGCCGGGCTCCGTAAAGCTTCCGCGATATTCCCGAATTTGCTCCGCCGACAGATCGGAGACGTAAGCCTTGCCCTTCTTGATCAGCTTGACGGCAGCCTCATACATCTGTCCGAAATAGTCGGAGGCAAAGAAAAGCCGGTCCTCATAATCCGCGCCAAGCCACTGTACATCCGCCTTGATGGATTCCACAAACTCGATATCTTCCTTGGTCGGATTGGTGTCATCAAAGCGCATGTTGAATTTACCGCCGTACTCCTTTGCCAGCCCGTAGTTTACCAGAATGGACTTTGCATGTCCGATGTGCAGATATCCGTTGGGTTCCGGCGGAAAGCGTGTGTGAACGGTGTCGTAAACACCCTCTGCCAAATCCTTATCTATGATCTGTTCGATAAAATTTCTGCTCTCTGTCTCACTCAT
>CAMAGI010000081.1 GCA_945833775.1 uncultured Lachnospiraceae bacterium | reverse complement strand
GGGATAGACATAGCCGTTTTCCCCGTGACGAATCAGGTAGGGAACGGAGCCGATCATGTGATCGGCGATCACCGGGCATCCGCTGTTCATGGCTTCGTTCACCACGGCTCCCCAGCCCTCCCTGCGATCGCTGGTAAAGAGAAGCAGATCCGCCTGCTCCATCAGGGTACGCACCCGGGCAGGACTTTGAAAGCCCAGAAGCTCCACCTGCTCCCGGAGTCCTTTTTGTTCGATCAAAGCTCTCAAGTTCTCTTCCATCGCACCGCCGCCTGCGATCTGCAGTCGAAAGGAAATCCCCTTATTTTTCAGATATTCTGCGGTCTCAATCGCAAGCTCCGGATGCTTTAATTCGATCAGCCTCGCCACCCAGAGAATGGTGGGCACAACCTTTGCCCGCTTGCGTTCCATGAGTTCATCCGGGTTGTAATGTCTCGTCTCCGGAAAATACCCCCAGCAGAACATTTTCCCGGGATAAGACCGGACGATGTGAAAATCAGACGGCACATAAGCGCCCGCACACAGCAGGTAGACCGGAGCCTTGCGATATCTTGTGTGGTCCAGGTACTTGCGGCGAAGCCCTCTGGGGGATACCGCCTTCCACTGACCCTCGCGGTAGAGCCGCTCACTGATGCGGATCACGGGCTTTCCCTGTTCCAGGCGTTTTGCAATATAGCTTTCCTCCTCGCAGCCCCCGAAAAGCACCACGTCGCTCTCGTCGATCAGCTGCTGACAGCGCTCTGCCTCCTCGTAATAGCGCAGACAGTACCCGGGAACTCCTTCGGACTCCCACCCCATTTGGATGCGTTCCTCCTCCATAGGGCTTGTCTGAACAAAGGAAAAACCGCCGTCTGTCTCCCGTACCATGGCGTCACAGAAGGGAATCTGATGATGGTTGATATAATTGGACACAAATGTGATTCTCATAGTTTCGTACCTGCCATGACGCTTGCATAGATTTCCGTCATTTTCGTAAAATTAGTCCCTCTCTCGTGGGTTTTTTGTGCATGATTTCTTGCAGCATTTCCGAATGCTATTCTCCGATCCGGTTTCTGCCACATGGTTCGGATCGCTTTTCCCAGATTCTGGGATATTTCAAAAAGTTCTGATTTTTCTTGTATTTGCGGCTGCTTGTCTGTTTCGTCCGCGGGGAGATTCAAATCTTCTCCGATAACATCTGTTATGTCATAACACGTGTTATTGCATTTGACTCCTGCCTTGCATCCGTCAAAGAGGATTCCGTCGACACCATCCTCCAGCAAATCGGGAATTCCGCCCACCCTCGCAGCCACACAGGGCACTCCTAAAAGCATTGCCTCCCCCAGGGAATTGGGCGAATTCTCGTTGGAGGAGCAGCACACGAACAGACCGCACTGCAGATACTGTGCTTTCATCTGTTCGGCAGTGAGCCTCCCCAGGAAATGTACCCTGCCGTCAAGCCCCTGCTCCCGGATTAAATCCCGCAGGTATTTGCCGTAGGAAGAAGTTTTCAACTTCTGTTTGAGCGTTTGATGTTCCACCAGACTGTCCCCTGCAACTCGGATCTGAAGGTCCGGATAGTCCCCCAGCAGCGCTCCGGCGGCAATCAGCAGATAGTGCAGGCCCTTCAGCGGATAATCCGCCTGACTTACAAAAATGCTGTGGGCCTCACAGGCATCCGGTGACCAGCAATCCTCATAGAAGCAATCCCGCAGGGACTCATTCAGCCGAAAGTACCGGATTCCGGGATGAATTGCCTCCACATAGGAGCGATCAAACTGCGTGCGTCCGACGGCATTTCCGGCAAGCGAGAGGGACAGACGCTCGCTCTTTGCGCGGATCGCAAACTTCTCCTTTTGCTGCATTATGCTGTCTTTTTTTAAAAAGTCCCGCAGGGTCACACGCTTTTGCACCGCAGGCGGCAGATCGGCCAGATAGGCGCGATCGATCATCGTGCAGACCCCCTGCATTCCGACAATCACTCGATTCTTATCCGGGAAAATACGGCACATTGCCAGCGTATGCGGATATTCCGTTCCGAAGCAATGTACCAGATCCGGTGCAAAATCATCCACGATCCTGCGCATGGATTCCTCAATGGTATCCGGATAGATATGGGCTTTCAGCACTTCCTCTCCAAAGGCATAGCAACGGATTCGATAACACTCCGTGCTGTCCGTCTGCGCGGCACGAGCTGGAACATCCGTCGTATGGGCGGGAACATCCATCGTAAAAGAATAGACGTTTGTTTGTGCCTGCGGGTTCCCCAGAAGCGCATCCCCGGGGTGGACCGGAAAGGCAATGCCAAGCTCCAGGCCGCACTCCCTCCTACGGGCAACCGCCTGGGAACAGATTCCGGAGAGCCAGCCTTCTTTGTTGGAAGCCTCTCTGCCCAGATGATCCGCTATGATCGGGAGCATGATATTACACAGCCACAATACTCTCATACGAAACCGAAACCTCCCTGCGCCCTCTCCTTCGATGTTTTCCCCGGGTATTCAACTCGCCCATTCCCATCCGATTTTCTCGGATTCATGTGATGCGAGGAGGCCGGGGTCGCAAATATTAAATCTATATTTGACTTTAGTTGAATATCCAGTTTAAATACGGCAGAAGCCGCACATCCACAGCGTACATCTTATGCAGAAGCACACCGAAATACAGGGTAAAGGCGCCGATTACACCCACATAACAAAGCTTTTTCAGCCATCCCTCTTCCATGTCGGCGATAAGCCCCGGAAGCAGGAAGATCTGCGATATGATCATGTAGTACCCCACCCGGGACACCTCCGGAATAAAGCTGCAGCAATACACCAAAAAGCCCGCCGCATTCAGGAAGAAATAGAAGCGATAGACGGTGTTCCCCTTCAGGCTTTTTTTGTAACAGATGGCGCACAGCACAAGCGTCGCCGCACATTTCGCCAGATTGATAAACGACAGCTCCCCATTGTCGAAAGCGGAACCCCGGTAATAGGGATAAAAGAAAAAGATGATCTCGCGGTAAAGGTTCTGTCCAAACAAAAGGCTTGCCGCAAGGAGCGCGCCCAATCCCAGGTGCCAGGCCTTAAGACGAATCCGGGAGAGCCACCCCGCCGCCAGATACACCGGAATCACCAGCAGAATGGATTTGTGGAACATGGTTCCCACCAGAATGATGACAACAAATTTCAAGTACTCCCGGCGAATCACGTATTTCATGGAAAACAATGCAATCGCCAGCGCCAGATAATAACGCACGGAGTTGAGACTGTTAAAATAGTACCCTCCGGTCATGAGCAGAAAGAGGCTGAACGCATAATGCTCTGCCTGATCCCGCAGCGCCAGCGTAAAAAACAACACCGTCACAAAGGAAAAGAACGCAAACACCGGAAGATAGGCATCATAACCGAAGAGATTCTGAATCCATTTGACGATCACATTAAACCCGGACTCGTAGGAGACATGCCTCTCCTGCGCAATCAGATTGAAATTAAAGCGATAAACCCAATAATCGTTTCCCACCGCGATCCGACACGCGGAAACACCCGTAAGAAGCGCAAATACAGCAAATTCCGCCACCGCATTTCGGGCCTGTCTGCGGTTTGAGCACCCCACAGGAGTCACCCTGCCGCCGGGCTTTAAATACGCTGTCACTTCTGCTTCCCGGTTCACAAACAGTCCCAGGAACACCGTGATCAGCGTCAGAAATACATAGACTAGAGCACTTTTTTCCACGCGTCCCGCACTCCTTCCCGCATCCATCGAAAGGCCTGAGGGATACTGCATTCTCCCAGGATGCGCTTCCTTCTGACCAGGAGGAAGCGAAGCGCAAAGGGCAGTGCCATACAGCCGTACAGATAATGGTAGAGCACACCTCTGTCATAGAAAAACTTCCGATGATATCCGTCAAACCAGGTCGATTCGCCGTCCCCTTTCACTTCCCGCCCGATCTGTACGGGGGCGGTGTAGACCCGAAATCCCTTCTGCATAAATTCCTTCAAAAAGAGGCTGTCCTCCCCGTTGCTGAAGCGTGCTCCGCCTCCGAACAGCAGGGAAAAGGTAACTCCCGATGCAAGAAGGCTGTTGCAGCGCACGGCAAAGCTGACCGCTCCATAACGGCCGTTATTATACCAATGCACCCTTTTTCTGCTGGTAATCTCATAGGTTTTCCGGCTCTCCTCCACCGCGATGTTGAAAAGAATCATGTCGGCTTTGGGATTTCGCTCAAACTCTGCGGCAATCACCTCGGCATACCCTTCCTCATACACAATGTCCTCATCGGAAAAAAGGCAGATATCGCTATCTGCCCGAAGAATTGCCTCGTTGCGGCTTCTCCCGACGCCGCGCTCCGGGAAAGAGTACATTACGATGGTATTGTCTTTGAAAGAAATACGGTTCTCACCCGTACAATCGCTCTGATTGATGATAATGGCATCCGAATCCAGATGCATTTTCTCCGCAATCTGTAAAACTTCGTTATCCTGCGCCGGATGATGCATCACAGAAGTCAAAACCTGCACTCTCATGGGCGTCCCCCCATTCTGTAATAGGTTCGGATCAGCCGCTCATCCGCTCCCACAAGTAAGGCAGCGTCCACTTTCACATCCTGGGTGTACAGCAATTCCAGAACCTGCTCCAGCGGTTTTCCCACATGGTTTCCGGCTTCCGTCGCCAGAATGACCACGTCCGATTTCCGCAGTGCAGCGCACCCCTCGGGGCACAGCATCACCGACGGCACCGCCTGAATCGTCGCGCTTACGGACTCTCCGCACAGCTTCGCAAGGGTCTGTGTTACCGCCCCGATATCCTGTTCCTCACTCACCGGGCAGACGGAAACCACCGGCCTGTCGCCGCTCGCTTTCTCACCGACCAGATACAGCAGATTCTCCCGCACAAGGGCTTCCTGCTGTACACCCTGCTCATCCATCCCGCCGATGCATTTGATCCCGTAGCGGGTTCGGATCTGTGCGGGGAGTTCAATCCGGTCATTGCCAAGCTCCCGCAACAGGAAAAAGGCAACCGCAAAAAAGCCGGAGAGCACTGCGCTGAGGGCAAACGCCCTGCCACATCTCACGTCGCGCTCTTTCAATACCGGCACGGGCTGTTCGTCAATCACGCGGATTGCAGCAACCTCTTCGTTGCCTGCCGGAAAATCCTCCGTCATGGTACGGCGGACCGCCTCGCAGATGGCAGCCGCGTGGGCCGAAGAATCCGCAGTCACGGTCACCGAAGGAACCTGAATATCCGATGCCACCGTCGCCGCGAGCATACCGGCCAGCTGCTGCGGGGTAAGCTCTCCCAGCTCCGGTACCGCTCCATCTTGTGACAGATGTGTCAGAACATTTTCCGTAAACTCCGTGGACGCAACATACGTATTCCAGGTGGCCTCGTTGATGTAGTAATCTCCCGCCTTGGTGGGAGGATCCCGATAGTCGATCTTATAGGTCGTCGTAATGGTGTACTGAGGTGCCTGCGTCAGGTTCACCCAGAGCACGTTTTTCCCGTAATACCAGCCCCCGAACAGAACCGTTCCCGCAAGCGTAATCAGTAATATCTGTTTCAGATACCTGAACAGAAGAAGCACTGTCAGGCGCAGATCAAAGGGCTCTTGTCCGTAATATCCTTCCAACATTTCGCGTCACTCCTGTCTGTTCTTCGCATCCTTCTCTGCCCGCAGAGCAGTAATCTGTTCGTTCTCAACACCCTCCGTGCTGTCCGGCCAGAACAGGATCTTTAAGGTCAGCAGCATCAGCTTCAGATCGAGCCAGATGGAATACTGCTCGATATAAGTCAAATCCAGTTTTAATTTATCATAGGGTGAAGTATTGTATTTTCCATATACCTGGGCAAAGCCGGCCAATCCGGCCTTTACCTTCATGCGGTACACAAATTCGGGCATGATCTCCACATACTGTGCAATGATCTCCGGCCGCTCGGGTCTGGGACCGATGAAGGACATGTCCCCCCTCAGGATATTGAGCAGCTGGGGCAGTTCATCGATTCTGCATTTGCGGATGACCTTTCCGACAGGAGTGATACGTGTGTCATTTTTCTGCGCCAGGCGCGCCACCCCATCCTTCTCCGCGTCCGTCCGCATGCTGCGGAACTTCATAATCTCGAATTCCCGCTGATGAATCGTACAGCGCACCTGCTTATAGAGAACCGGGCCCCCGTCGTAGAGTTTGATCAGAATCGCGGTAATCAGCATGATCGGGGAAGTGATAATCAGCAAAAGCAGCGAGCAGACCACATCCACCAGGCGCTTCAAAAACCGCTGCTCCATGGTCAGATGATATTCTCTGGTCAACAGGATCGGGGAATCGAAAATGTGAAGCTCCTCGGCTCCCAAAAGAATAACGTCCGTTATTTTAGGCATCATGTAAACACGGATGGATTTGCCGTAACAGAATTTCAAAATCTGCTTGCGTGCCGCCTCCGATACATCCCAGATGACGGCAGCGGTGTATTCCCCGGCGAGATACCCGCGCAGGAGCTCCTCACAGGCCTCCTCGACGTAAATGTCATCGCCCTCCTCATTCTGGATGTTTCGATTGCCCACCACGATATACTTGTCCTTACGGCTTGCAAACTTCGCGCTGATATCGTCGATGGGACGGTTTCCGTGCACCAGAAACAACTTTCTGGGCGGGAAAATCGAACGGTAGATCCGATTCGCGATATTGATGTAGAGAATCACAACCACGATCTGTTCCAGGAACATCTGGACAAAGACATGGGGCACAAAGAGCTGCATAGCCATCACGGACAGCTCGGCATAGATCAGAATGTTGGCAATGACCGTCGCAAACACCTGGGAGAAGATCAACTCCACATTTTTCAGATAGCCCAGGCGCATGCCGCCGTACATCGCCGAGAAAAACAGCAAAATCACACCATATATGGCAATCTCCAGAAGATTTCCCTTAAACCAGATCTTCTGCAGCGGTTCCACCAGACTCGACTTAAAGTGAAACATCCAGTGGTAGGCAAAGATTACGATTTCCAAAGCCAGACAGATACCGGAAAAGGCCAGATTGATCAGGCGCTTATAGGACTCCGTCCGCTGTAATTTCAATTCATTCGTATTGGTAGGCAAAACAAGTTCCTCTCTTTATACACAATATTCCAAAATAAGTATAACACATTTTGTAGCGTCCGTACAGACAAGAAGCACAAAATGTGTTATTTTACGTTTCTATATTCTCCTGTAAACCGCACGGAATGCCCAGAAGCAGAAATTCCATGCGGATTGGATCCGGTTCATTCCCTCGGCCTTCCGATAGAGGTTCCAGATCCTTTGAATGGCGATGAGTTTGTTGGAGGAAAGCGTTCCTCCGGTACGACGATAACGGGCAAGATTTTCATCCAGTCCGTAAGCTGTGTAGCCGCTTCGCAGGATCCTCCACCAAAGCGCCGTATCCTCGCTTCGTATCTGCGGCATACTTAACAGCTCTTTGGGGATTTTCTCCGTGTCAAACATCACCGTTGTGGTAAAGATGGTGGTATTTTTCAGAGCTTCCCTATATTCCAGAGTCTTCGGTACCCGGACGATCTTGCCCAGGCCCACGCCGTTTTCATCGGCGAATTCATAGCCGGTAAAAGTGAAGGCAGCCTCCTCTTTTTGCAGGAAGGCAAGCTGATGTTCCAGCTTCACGCTTTCCCAGAGATCATCCGCATCCAGATAGGCGATGTAGCGTCCCTGTGCTTCCTCCACGCCGCGGTTTCGCGCCTTCGCGGCGCCCAGATTCGACGGCTGGGAAATCAGGCGGATGCGGGAATCTCCCTTCTCCCGGGCATATTCTTCGATCAATTGTGCCGACCCGTCCGTGCTGCAGTCATCCACCAGCAGAAGTTCCCAGTCCGTATAGGTCTGGGCACGGACACTGTCCATGGTATGTCGCAGGAATCGTTCTGCATTGTATACGGGCACGATGATACTGACCGTTTCATTCATTTTGATCGCCACCTTCCCCGGAGATTCGATAATATACACAGCCCGGTGCAAAGACAGCAGGCACCTGAAGCTCCTCTTCGATGGCCTGCACCAGTTCCTTTGGCACATCCGCAGGCACAATCAGGCAGTTTGCTCCGCTCTTTCGAATTTCGTCCCCCGGAACCTCCAGAGCCGACGCAAGCGCCTCCCCGTCCCCGGCGGATGTCTCCACAGCATTCATCCACTCATAAAGCTGCTGTGTACCGTCATCATATACATCATAGCTATAGGCGCCCAGATGAAGATCCCACATATCCCTGCCGTACACGGTGCGAATCCCGCCGTCCAGGCGTCTTGCCTCGGAGATGACGTTCCGGGGACCCAGAATGCAGAGCGCTTCGCTATGCGGGTTCTCCGACGTTGCAATGCTTTCCGTCACCGCTGTCAGGATCTGTACCGCGCTGTCTCTGTCGGCCCGCTCCTCCGCCCACTGTCCGGAGGCGTTCCCAAAATTCCCGCAGAGCAGAAAAACCGCCGCAAGGAGTACAAACAGACCATAGGCTTTGTAGCGCTCCCTACCCCGATAAGCGGACCGGATCCGGTCCGCCACAAGCACAGCCCCCCAGGCAGTCACGATGGTCACCGGCACGTAACTCCAGATCCACTGATAGTCGTAAAAACGCGTCTGATACTGCATGAGAAGCGCCGCTGTAACCGGGCAGATGCACAACACCGCGAGGACTGTGGCGTAGAATCGGAGACTCCCCTCCTGTCCGGTCTTCCACAGCCAGAGGACCAAAAGAACCAGCAGGAACAGGGCGATCAGCCTCCCGCTCTCCTTATAAGCCTGCCATCCGAGCCAGGCATTCTGAATGAGTTCTGTCATGCCTGCTCCTTTCCGGCCGTCCGGCGTCTCCACCATCCAACCAGCCAATCCGTCAAAAGCATCCCCACGGTCACCAGAGCGCATACGCCGAAGCCGTACAGGGTCCACACCATGCACATTTCGGTCAAAATACACAGAAGCACACAAATCCGCTTTTTCCGCAGCAACAGGCCAAAGGTATAGGGCACCAAAACAGCCTGTCGGATCGTAACACCCAGAAAACCTCCGTGCAAGAGCCCGAATCCGTCCATCCCGAAAAATCCGTCTCCCAACAGAAAAATCACAAGAACCACACACAGAAACAGCGCGCGTTTATCGTGTTCCCCCGAAAAAAAGTGTTTTGCAACGGTCCAAAATGCCAAAAGGCAGAAAGCCACCGTCAGAACGGGCACGACCCGCCATACAAAGTCCGTGGTTCCCACCGAAAAGCAGTCCGCCAGAATGGCGTAGAGGGTGGGCAGGCACAGCACCTTAAGACGCATCGGCATGCCCAGACGGTAAGCTTCCCCGGTCAGGGGATTCACGCTCGTCACCGCATTCTGTGCCAGAATGGTATTCACGGTCTCAACCGTCATATCCCCCTGCAAATAGACGCTCGCCCCCTGTCCCACAACGCACATCACTCCCAGTGCGATTGTCAGGGGAAGAAGATAGTAAACTCCTTTTCGGTCAAATTGATCTGTTTTGCCTGTCACTTTATCTGCCGGGTTCCGGGAGATTCTCTTTCGCTGCAGCAAAAGCCGGCCCTGCACCGCGCAGCCTGCCAAAAACAGTCCCGCCGCTCCGAGCAGAAACAGCCGTTTGCAGGCTGTAAAATCCATCCCGCCAAGCAATCCGGCAAGGTGTGCAGCTTCCCCGAGCAAAAGAAACACCATGGTACCGGTGAGGACATAGTCCGCCGGATCCGCTTTGCCGGACGAACCGCGCTGCGACAGATCCCATATACTCTTACCGATCACCGCACACCCGATGACCGCGGTCACATAGAACAGAGTCTCCACTGTGCTCTCCTTTCCGCCCTGCAGGTCTTGCCTGCACCCCTACAGTTTACCATATTTTGTTCCGGAGTACAAATAAAACAGCCATGAACTCACGCCGATACGCATGATGCTTCATGACTGCTCCTTATCACCAATACCCTATTTGCGCTGCCAGGATCTTTCACCCTCACATCGCCTTCACATCCAGCCGTACCTTGTCCGCAATACGAGCAATATACTCGCTGTTTGTCGGACGCATTTTTCCGGAAGAAGCACTGTATCCGAACATTCTCTCAAAGGTCTCTTCATTCCCGCGCTCCCAGGATACCTCGATTGCATTGCGAATCGCTCTCTCAACCTTCTGATCCGTGGTTTTAAAGCGTTTCGCCACTGTGGGATATAAAAGCTTGGTCACACTGCTCACCACTTCCATATTTTTGCCCGACAGAACGATCGCCTCGCGGAGATAATGGTAACCCTTCAGATGCGCAGGCACTCCAATATCCAACATGATATCTGTAACGTAACGCTCTAACTTGTAGTCTTCCAGTGCACTAATGTCCATATGTATTATCTCCCTCCTGAAATAATTGACGAAAAGTCGTCCATCTTCGTAGTTTCCGAGATAATACTACCATAACCGTCGGTTCAAATAAAAACCAAAATGGCGAAAATCAGTACCTTTTTTTCTCCAAAAAGTACCGAAAAGTATCTATTATAGTTCCTCTTTGACAAGATAAATGGGGCG
>CAMAGI010000080.1 GCA_945833775.1 uncultured Lachnospiraceae bacterium | reverse complement strand
TTCTTTTATCTTATTACCAGTACTGCTCCCAGTTCCTGCTCATGCGGGTGAGGGCCTCCATGTAGAAATAATCGCCCCAGGAATTGCATTCATCCACACCATAGTGGTTGCAGGTATTGTACGGAGAATGATTGGAATAGGTGCTGTGAAGCACCAGACCATTGGAGAGCTTCGGATCCTTCACGGCATAATTGTCGTAGACGGACTTCATAATCTGCCTTGCGATTTTCCCGTAATGCTCCGCGTCTTCGGGCTCCATGTACTTGATCATCTCCAGCATGCCGCAGGCTGCGATGGAGGCGGAGGAGGAGTCTCTGGGCTGGTCATCACCGTCCGTAAACTCCAGATCCCAGAAGGGAACCAGATCCTCGGGCAAATGTTCCAGGAAATACTCTGTCACATGCTTGAAGAGATCGATGTATTCCTTCCGTCCGGTGTAGCGATACGCCAATGCCATACCATATACTCCCCATGCCTGACCTCTCGCCCAGGCGGAGCCGTCCCGATACCCCTGGCAGGTAGCGCCATGGTCCGGAGCGCCGGTCTTCATGTCGAAGAAAAAGGTGTGCCAGGTGGAATAATCCTCACGGATCACATTTGCCACTGCTGTATGAATGTGCTTTTCTGCGATCTCACGGTATCGTTCGTCACCGGTCTCCTCCGACGCCCAGTAAAGCAGAGGGAGGTTTAGCAGGCAGTCGATAATCAATCGGTAATTCTCAGGGGCATCCATGGGACCCCAGGCCTGGATAAACTCACCCACCGAATGATACCTTGTAATCAGCTGGTCCGCCGCCTTGATCGCGGCCTCCCTGCCCTCCTCACTGTGGATCAGCTTGTAGGCAGCCACGCAGGAGGGCGAGTACAAAAACCCCATATCGTGATGATCCACTTCAATTTTGTTTACAATCCGTTTCAGGAAGCTGTGTACCTGTACTTCCCCGGCCTTTCGCAGGCGTTCATCCCGGGAGAATTCGTAGGCCAGCCAGATTTCTCCGGTCCAGAAGCCACAGGTCCAGTAATTGTTGGGAATGGGCCGATAGAAACCATTCTCGCTGTAAGCGTTCTGAAAGCTCTCCGTAAATTCCGGCAGATTTGCGAGAATCTGGCGGTTACAAAATTCCAGCGCCTCCCCGATCTCCCCGTTTGTGATCTGCGGATATTTTGATTCGTCCAATTGCAGTGCCATGAAAAACCTCCTTTGTCGTCCGTTCCCCCACCTTGTTGCAGGAGTCTCTCTCCCCTATTCTAGCCCTTTAATCCTGTGGAGGCAACGCCCTCCACAAAGTATTTCTGCAATACCAGGAATACGATGAGTACGGGGATCAGGGAGAGCACGGAGCCTGCCATAATCAGACCGTAATCCGAGGAATACTGGCTGATAAACATCTTCAGTCCCAGCTGGATGGTCTTCTTTTCCTGGCTCTTTAAATAGATCAACGGTCCCAGATAGTCATTCCAGGTCGCCACAAAGGTAAAGATCGTCAATGTGGACAGTGCCGGCTTGGACAGCGGCAGCATGATTTTCGCATAGATCCGGTACTCACTCATACCGTCGATTCTTGCCGCCTCACACAGATCATCCGGGATGCCCTCGTAAAACTGCTTCATCATAAACACCCCGAAGGCGGAGAAGGCCTGCAGGCAGATAATGGCAAGCAGCTTGTCGTTTAAGCCCATCCTTCTCATCATGATAAACTGGGGAACCATGTACACCTGCCAGGGCATGGCAATGGTTGCGATGTAAGCAAGGAATAGCGTGTTCCGATGCCGGAAATGCAATTTTGCAAAGGAATAGGCTGCAAAGCTGCTGGTGAGCAGCTGCAGAAACGTCACCACAATGGTAAGATAAACCGTATTGGCAACAAATCTTCCGAAGGGAATCTTTGTCCAAATATCCGCGTAATTGCTCCACTTGGGATTCTCGGGAATCCACACAAAGGGATTCATCTGGAAGACCTCTCTGTCACTCTTGATGGATGCGGATAACATCCACAGAAAAGGAATCACCATGACGACCGCAATCAAAATGAGAATCGCATAGATCACTACCTTGCCGATAACGGCTTTTTTATGTGCTGATTTCATATTTTCTCACCTCTCTGTACAACAACTCTTCCGTACACCTCGATCTGGGTCAGTGCCGGGAAGGGGGACGGATCATCCGCTTTTATCAGGTTACACAGCGTCACACCGGTGGTTTCCTTTGGTGGAAAGGTGAACACCTGGGCCCGGCTGCTCTTTTCCAGCAAAAAGACCTCCTCCGTGCCGTCCGAGAATCGGATGGTCACCTGCTTCCACCAGTTGTCGTGGGGAAAATCGCAGCGGGTATACAGTACGATTTTGTCCGTTTGAACGGTACGCCCGAAATCCACCGTCATCTGCGCGTCATCCTGTCGGTTGATCCCCCAGGATTCATAGGGCCATTCTCCGTGGGAGAGGTTCGCCCGGACGCCGTCGATGGCATTTTTGGCGGCAAATACGCTCTCTCCCCTGGTCTCCACATTCGCCGTAGCATGGGGGAAGCAGGGCACATCACAGTGCTGATCTGCCGGATTTAAAGCCAGATTCCGGTAGGCTGTCACCTCGTGTTCACCGGCCACTTCCGCCCAGAGATAATGCTTATTGCCCGTAAATACCTTGGGGGACATGCTGATCCGCTTCTCGCCAAAGGGAATTTGATAGGATACATTGTCTGTGATATACACGAAGGCTGCTCCCAGCGCATCATCCACCTGAAAATTCACATGGAGATTCTTCTCGGAGGTCTCCAGCACGATCCTGTCACCCTCCTCATAGGTATGGGTGCATACCAGATCCACAAAGTTCTCGCCTCTGGCGACACAGACGGTATTATCGTTTTTATCCAATACCTTCAAAGCCAGGATTGCCATTATGCTCTCTCCTTCTTTGCCTGCCCGGCAAACTGAATGATGGTTACGATCAGTACCATTACAAAGAGCACCATCGCAACTGCACTGGAGTAGCCCAGATCCCAGTCAATAAATGCCTTCTGATAGATGTAGTACACCAGCACGGTTGCCGAGGTGGTAAGCTCACCGCTTCCGCCTCCTGCCAGCATGATCGCAATGTCATAGACCTTAAAGCAGTTGATGGTTAACATAACCACCACAAAGAAGGTCGTGGAGCTTAACTGAGGCCAGGTCACATAGCGGAATTTCTCCCAGGTATTGGCTCCGTCCAGGGAAGCTGCCTCATACAGCTCGTAGGAAATCCCCTGAAGGCCCGCCAGATAGATGACCATGTAGTACCCCATGTATTTCCACACACTGAAAAGAATCATGGAGAGCATGACCAGCCCGCCGCTGAACCACTGGGGGAGCTGTTCTGCCGGAATGTGGAAGGTGTTGTACAAAATACTGTTGACAGGTCCCTTGGAGGGATGAAACAGCATCTTCCAGACTGCCGTAATGGCTACCAGAGATGCCACATATGGGAAAAAGGACAGAGTTCTGAAGATACCTCTTCCGATTACTTTCTGATTCAATACGATTGCCAGCGCCAGGGAGGCAACCATGGTGAGCGGTACTGTGCCCACACAGTAGATGATGGTGTTCTTCAGGGCCGCCTTGAAAAAGGTGTCATCCACCAGTCTTGTGAAATTCTGAATACCGGCCCATTCGATGGGATTGCTTCCGTCCCACTTCATAAATCCCAGGGCGAAGGCAAAGATAATCGGAATCAGTGTAAAAACACAGAACCCGATAAAGTTGGGCGCAATAAAGGAATACGCCACCAGATCCCGCTTCGTCTCACGGCTTAAGATCCTGCCGGACTTCAGCTTATCGATTCTGCGGTTGTACTGACCGATCTGTTCGATCAGCTTGCGCTTCTTTTTGGCGTTGGTCTCCGTTCTCACCGCGGCTATCAGCGCCGTGAGTTCTTCCTGCAAGCCGTTGATCTTGTCTGTCTTTTGCATATCGTTTATTTTCTGCATAAAAATTCTACATCCTTTCCGGAAAATAAATGATCCGAAACAATTGGCTGTCCTGCACTTCATTCAGAAAGGGGCCGTATTCGTACGACCCCTTTGCTAATCCTTCCGAAAAAGTTATCGATTACTTGCCCAGAATCTTGCCCACTTCCTCGTTCATCTTAGCGATACCTTCATCAATGCTCAGCTCGCCTGTCATGATGCTTCCATGATAAGAATCCAGTACCGAGTTGATTTCGGATACGTTGGGAGCATAAGGAACCTCCAGATACAGGTTGGATACATTCAGAGCCTCTTTGCTTTCCGCATCGGTAGGGAAGCCTTCCAGACCGGTGATGATATCTGCTACTTCGTCCGTCATGATTGCCGGGAAGTTACCGCTGGATGCCATTACTGCTGCGCCTTCCTCACCGCTGACCCACTTCACGAACTCCCATGCCGCATCGGGCGTATCGCTGGCCTTGGTTACGGACAAACCGGTGATGGTACCAAGTGTGGAACCTGCCTCAACACCCTCTGCATGAGGATACTTTACAATACCCCAGTTGCCGCAAAGAGAAGAATCATACTCGCCGGAATTCAGATTGGAAATCATGGTTGCGATGAACCAGGAGCCCATGTTCAACATTGCCACATCGCCGCCGGAGAAAGCTGCGGAATAATGAAGTCCCTCTGTCTTAAGATCGGAATACTTTCTGCAGACGCCGTCCTTCTCCTGATTGAGAACCATCTCGTAGTAGGGCTTGA
Organism: uncultured Lachnospiraceae bacterium; assembly: GCA_945833775.1. GTDB lineage: Bacteria > Bacillota > Clostridia > Lachnospirales > Lachnospiraceae > Acetatifactor. Next base: position 5,820 of record CAMAGI010000080.1, on the reverse strand, counting down.
AGTTGGAGTACTCGCCGTCTAAGATCGTGTGCTGACCGTCCAGTACGCCGAACAGCTGAACCGCACTTCTCCAGGTGTGGTAATGAGCGCCGTATACCTGGGAGCCGAAGGTGGTGTCGGTCATCTGTCTTGCCAGTGCATCATACTCCTCAAAGGTCATATCGTTGGTAGGATATGCAACGCCCTTGGCATCAAACAGATCCTTGTTGTAGAACACAACCCAGAAGTCATTGCGGAAAGGAAGCTCGTAGAGCTTTCCGTCTACCGTAACCTGATCGGTGGCTCCGGCATATTTGCTCAGATCCACACTGTCTTTTGCAATATAGTCATCCAGAGGAAGGATAACATCCTTCTGTACCAGAGTTGCGTACCCGGGAACGTCCTTGATGGTTACCACATCAAAGTCGGAGCCGCTGCCGGACAGCTCGGTTGCCAGAACGGTCATGTAATCAGTGGAACCCAGGTCTACCATCTCAATCGTGACACCGGGATGAGCGGTCTCATAGGCTGCCTTTAAGTCGCCCCAGTAAGCGGTGGTTGCCTCGTCCCAGATCGCCCACTTCAAGGTGACAGGTTCCGCTGCGGGAGCTGCTTCCTCGCTGCTGGCTGCAGGTGCCTCGGAAGAAGCGGAAGGGGTTGCCGCATCGCTGCTTGCCGCAGGCTGTCCGCTGCTGCCGCAGCCGGTGAACAATGTTGCAAACATTGTCGTTGCCAGTAACATACTGAATACTTTCTTTTTCATGAATAACTTTCCTCACCTTTCCTGCAGCTGCATTTTTTGCAACTGCAAATCTGTAACTTCAGTATACGGAAAATATCCGGCCATTGACATGGAATAATTTACGATTTCATTTACATTTTGCTGAAATTGAAACCCGCTCTACAATGTAACCGCTTACAGACCATGCACTTTTTTTTACTATCATGCACTATTTTTCGTTTGTGGTGCTTTCGCATTCCTCTTTTCCAAAAATATGATATACTAAAACCAGTTTCTCTGTACATAACCGATTTGATAAGGAATACGAAACATGACCAAAAGACATCCCTTCGCCGGTATCCAAAGGCGGATACTGTTTATCACGCTCTCCTGCATTCTGTGTATGTGTATTCTCATCAGCTCTGTCAGCTTTTTCATCTTCCGGAATTATCTGCAGCAAAGCCTGATGCAGTCCACCGAAACCAGTCTGCGGCTGCTTGCCGATTCCGTGGACGAGAGCATCAACGATGTGTACCGAATGGTTCGCTACTGTCAGACCAACTCGGACATTGCCACCTATATTGAGAACAATCCAAACCCCGGTTCTGTTTTGTCCGTGGCAACTTACGATACTCTGGCGGAGGAATACAACCGCAACGCCTCCAGCAACTATATGCCCCGGCTTGCCATCGTCAGCCACGATAATTTCCTGCAGGTCGTTGCGACCACCTACTCTTCCACCAGCAATCTGGCAGAGCAGCTGCCCACGCTTTCCTTTTTTGACACCCTGCTGTCCGATACCGCCTATAACTTTTCACCGGGTCTGATCGCCGATCCCTTCCACAGAAAGGGACGCCAGGTGCTCCCCATCATACGGCCCATCACGTATCAGTACAATGCCAAACAGGCCGGCTACTTATTTATAGAAGTATCCGCAGATCTCTTCGCGGATCCCATCAAGCGCTACAGCATTGCCCCGGACAGCTTCGTCTATCTCAACATTGATAACCATACCTATCTCTATCAGGACGGTGTTCTGATCGAACATGAGAAACAATATGAGACACTGGAGGACCTGTCCGGAAACGCCTTAAACCGGGATACCACCATCACCAAAATAAAGACCGTGGACGGCAGTTCCCAGATTGTGGTGAGCACGCCCCTGGATATGCCAAACTGCTACCTCAGTCAGGGCATTTCCCGGACGGAGTTCTTTGATCAGCTTCTGCTGTTCATCGGCATTCTGTCCGCCACCCTCATCGGAATTCTGGCCATCGGCGTGCTGCTGGTCGTCATTATGAACCGGATGATCCACGTGCCTGTGCGCAAGCTGCAGAGCAAAATGCTGCGCATCGCGGAGGGAGATTTCACCAGAGACCCTTCCATTGAGTGGAACCACGAGCTGGGGGAGATCGGACGGGGCATCAATGATTTATCCGAGAATGTCTCCCTTTTGATGAACAAGCGGCTGGAGGATGAGAAGCAGAAGCGCGACCTGGAATACAAAATGCTGCAAAGCCAGATCAATCCCCATTTTCTCTACAATACCCTAAACTCCATCAAGTGGATGGCTACCATCCAGGGGGCAAGCGGCATTGCCGAGATGACGACCGCACTCTCCAGACTGTTAAAAAGCGTCTCCAAGGGTACCAGCCTGTTGGTGAACATCCGGGAGGAGCTCTCTCTTTTGCAGAACTATTTTACCATACAGAGCTATCGCTATGGCGGTACCATCACCATGGATATCCTCGTGGACGAGGAGAGCCTCTATGACAATGAGATTCTCAAGTTCACCCTGCAGCCGCTGGTGGAAAACGCCATTTTCCACGGCATTGAACCCAAGGGAAGCACCGGCAAAATCACCATTCATGTCGCCTATGAACAAAGAACGCCGGACGGCCTTCCAACCGGCTTCCCGGCCGGCACAGAAAGCGAACAACCGGCCGCAGCGGTGCGCGGCATCCGCATCGACGTCACGGACGACGGCGTGGGAATGTCGGCACAGAAAGCGGCACAGATTCTGGAAAGCAACATGGACAGCAGCGCGGATTTCTTCCGGGAAATCGGTGTCAGCAATGTCCAGAAGCGTCTCCAATACGAATTCGGAGAGGAATACGGTATTACCATCGAGAGTGTGGAGGGGGAATACACCACCATGTCCATTCACATACCGGAACGGAGGTGACAACACCATGTATCAATTACTCATCGTTGATGATGAACCGCTGGTTCAGGTCGGTATCAAATCCATGTTAAACTGGGCAGAACTGGGAATCGAAGTCTGTGCAACCGCCGGAAACGGACAGGCTGCCCTGGAAATCATTGAAGAAAAATCCCCCGATATCGTCATCACCGATATCAAAATGCCTGTGATGAGCGGGCTGGAGCTGGCCAGAATCTGCATGGAGCGCTACGGAACGCTGCGTCCCAGCTTCATCATTCTCACAAGTTACGAGGACTTTCACATGGCAAAGGAAGCGTTGACCTATCAGGTGGCGGATTACCTGGTGAAGCTGGAACTGACCCCGGAAATTTTGCGGGAATCCATTGAGAAGGTACTTCAGAAAATCCGGGAGGCAGACAGCAATCGGGAGAACTCTGTCTCCGATATGCACCTCTTTTATGACAAGTTCTTTATCCGTCTTCTGCACAACCTGTTTGAATCCGAGGAACAGTTTCTGCTGCAGAGCCGGGATTTGAATGTCAACTTTCAATACGAGGGGTATGTGTGCTGTTACGGGGAGATCATCAGTCCCGGTGCGGACACGCTCCCCGGCGACAAACAGCTCTCTCTCTTTACCTCCTCCCTGCAGATGATCCGTGAGCTGGGGGTAAAATATATGCCTGTTTACGCAGTTTCTCTGGATATCCGGCATTTTGCACTGATCTTTTGTTATGAGAAGCTTCCGGAGACGGAAGGCGCCTCCTACAGCGGACAGATCACCGCTGTTTTGCAGAGCATGAGCGCCACACTGCACAACTATTATAATGTATCGCTGCACTGCGGTATCGGCAGCCTGGTCGAGGAGGCTGCGTTTATCTGCGATTCCTACCAGTACTCCAGGCAGGCCTTTCTCGCCGCTTCGAAGGAGGATCCCATCCGGTTCTTCGAGCCTGTCTTACGGGAGAACTCTTATCACAGTTCCTTCAATATCAGTCTCTTCCGCAGTGACCTGACAAGAGCCTTTGAGGAATACGATGCCGAGATCCTGCAAAAGACCATCGCTTCCATCTGTGAGCTGTTTCTGGCACATCCGGAGCATTATGTCCAGGCACTTGACGCTGCCTGCAACATTCTCTACCTGTCCATCTCCCTGATGCAGGACGGGGAGACCATTGTGTCCGGCTTCTTCGAGGGCAATCCGGACGGTTACCGCTCCATTTACAAGCAGTCCAGTGTCGAGCAGATCGTGGAGTGGCTGAATCTTTTTACAAAGAAGCTGAGCGAATTGTTCCAAAACCGCAGAAAAGATTACAAAAACCACATTGTAACAAATGTCAAAAAATACGTCAACGAACACATCCGGGAGCGCCTGTCCCTAAATGAGGTCGCTGCCGTATTCGGCATCAGCCCCGGCTACTTAAGCCAGTTGTTCGGAAAGTATAACGAGACCGGCTTTACGGAATACGTCAACTCCTGCAAGATCCGGGAGAGCAAGCGACTTCTCAAGGAGGAGAACCGAAAGGTTTATGAGGTGGCCGAGATGCTGGGATTTGAGAGTGCCTTCTACTTCAGCAAAGTGTTCAAAAAGGTGGAAGGAATGGCACCCAGAGAGTACATAAACGGACTATTTTCCTAACAGGCAAAAATCGGGAGGTATCGGAATGGAAAAGCGATTTTCGGAGATTGCCGCCGACCGGCAATTACAGATCTGTGAATGGAATCCCTACCCCAGGGCAGAGAATACCGGGGCATACCGGAAGCTACCGGAGGATTTGAAGAAGACAATCGTGAAGGAGGGGGAGGCTTATCTTGGATATGCATATCCCCCCATCCGGGCGACCGATTTCATGCGCTTTTTAAGGACCGGAAACCGGGTTGCTTTTGAGGAGCTCTACTTTGCAAGACGTCACGCCCTGTGCGGTCTTGTGATGGCAGAGTGCGTGGAGCATCGGGGAAGATTTCTGGACGATATCATAAACGGGATCTTCGCCATCTGTGAGGAGAGCGCCTGGCAGCTTCCGCCTCACAATTCCTATATACGAAACGAACCGCAGTATCTGCTGCCGGATGCCACCAGACCCGTTCTGGATCTGTTCGCATGCGAGACGGGTGCACTGCTCGGCTGTGTGCATTATCTTCTGGAAAAGGAACTGGATGCCGTCACCCCCTTTATCACCAGGCGGATTCGTCATGAACTGAATACCCGCATTCTCACGCCCTATCTGACCGAACATTTCTGGTGGATGGGCAATGGGGATGAGGAAATGTGCAACTGGACCGTCTGGTGTACCCAGAATGTACTGCTGACTGCCTTTTTCATCCCCACCACACAAAAGGTGCGCCGTGAGGTCATCCAAAAGGCTGCCGCCGGATGCGATTACTTTCTGAAGGATTACGGCGACGACGGCTGCTGCGATGAGGGAGCCCAATACTACCGCCATGCCGGATTGTGTCTGTACGGCGCCATGGACATTTTAAACCGGGTGACCGGAAACGCCTTTGCCTCCCTGTATCAATGGGACAAGATCAAAAATATCGCCGCATACATTCTCAATGTCCATGTGGATGACAAATATTACTTTAATTTCGCAGACTGCTCCGCCATTGCCGGGCGGTGCACCGTGCGGGAGTATCTGTTCGGAAAAGCAACCGGGCAGAGTGACCTGATGCAGTTTGCCGCCGGGGATTTCCGGGCGGGAGGCAGCAGACTGTATACGGATGACGTCAACCAAATGAACCTTTATTACCGGCTCCAGACTGTTTTTACCTACGAGGAGATCCAAAAATTCCCTTCCGGTGCACCGCTCCTTCACAGGGATGTCTTCTACCCCAGCGTGGGACTGTTTCTGGTCCGAAACGCGTGCTTCCAGCTCGCCGTCAAAGCGGGTGACAACAACGACAGCCACAATCACAACGACACCGGAAGCTTTACCCTGTACAAAAAAGGACAGCCCGT
>CAMAGI010000079.1 GCA_945833775.1 uncultured Lachnospiraceae bacterium | reverse complement strand
TCCGCAGGCTCACCGTTTACTACAATCCTCTCATAAGCTCTGTCCGGCACAAACTGCGCCTCGCATCCGAAAGGCACCTCCAGTTCAAAAATCATCTTCTCCCGCTCTTTTCGCCAGCCCGCCCGATAAGTTCCGGAGACGGACTCGTAAGTTGCCCTTGCATAATCCAGACGCATGTCTGTCTGGGGCGCAAACCGGATTTTTTGGAAGCCGGGTGCGGATTCTTCCGGCTGCAGACCGCAGACATGGCGGTAAATCCACTCTGCGACCACACCGTAGGCGTAATGATTCAGGCTGTTCATGCCCGTTCCGCTGATGGTGCCGTCCGGCAAAACTGAATTCCAGCGCTCCCAGATTGTAGTAGCACCGAGTTTTACCGCATACAGCCAGCCGGGATATTCCTCATTCAAAAGAAGCGTGTAGGCCTTTTCCTGCAGACCGCATTCCGACAGTGCCCTGCACAGAAACGCCGTTCCCACAAATCCGGTTGCCAGTTTCCCGTCATTGTTCTCCAAAAGTTTTGCCAGCGTCTGTACGGCACATCCATTTTCTTCCGGCTCAAACAGGTCAAAATGCAGACCCAGCACATAGGCCGTCTGTGTCGGAATGGCAAGAACTCCCGGTTCTGTCATATATTTTCGACGGATTGCTTTACGCACCTGCGTTGCAACCTCCCCGTAGTACGCGGCATCTTCGCTCTTGCCCAGTACCGCCGCCGCTTTCGCGGTCAGGGAGGCGGAGTACATATAATGCAGGGTGGCAATATAGTAGCGGTCAGTCCCGCCCCGCAGATCATCATAGCCCGCACTGTCCAATGCCAGCCAGTCGCCGAAGTGGAAGCCACAGGTCCAAAGCCTCTCCCCGCCACAGTTTTCCTCATCCATCCGGATCATGAAGTCAACCCAGCCCTTCATATTCGGATACTGCTCTGCCAGTCTCTTCGGGTTCCCGTAATAGACGTAGAGATTCCAGGGAATCACCGTCGCCGCCTCTCCCCAGACGCTGGAACCGTCCTCGCCCCAGGTGTCTCCCACATGGTCAAACTCCGGCTCACCGGCAAGCTCTCTGCCGCGGGTCAACACATCCGGCACCACAAAGGGCACGGAACCTCCCTTTTCCTGCTGTTCATAGCGCATGTCCCGCAAGTATTTGCGGAAGAAGGCTCCCGTAAGCATATGAAAATCGGCTGTGCCGCTGAAAATCTGCGCATCTCCCGTCCAGCCTAAGCGCTCGTCACGCTGGGGGCAATCCGTGGGAATATCCAGAAAATTATCCTTCTGACTCCAAACCGTGTTGGCAATCAGCCGGTTTACGTTAGGATCGGAGGTCTCAATGCGTCCGGTCACCGAAAGATTCGAGTACAGCGCCCAGGCCTCAAAATCCGGTAGGTTTTCCTCTGTGACCTCCATTCCCTTCACAAGGACATAGCGGAAGCCGTAAAAGGCAAAGTGGGGCCGCACAAATTCCCTGCCACCGCGGCAGTATCTGGTGTACTCCGCTCTCGCAGTGCGCAGGTTGTCCCGATAAAAGCAGCCGTCCTGAAGAATCTCCCCGTACTGCAACAAAATCTCCTGCCCCGGCTGTGTCTGTGCCCAAAAAGCCACCCATCCGGTAATCTCCTGCCCGAAGTCGAGCACGGTTTCCCCGCGCTTCGTCCGAATCAGCTGCACCGGTTTTAATACCTCATGTCTGCGCACCGGAAGCCCCACCATGGGGGAAAGCCCCTTTGCCGGCTCCGCCTTGCACGCATGCATCCGCTGTCTTCCCGGGTTCTTAAGCCCCTCCTCAAGGCGTGCATCGTATACCTCGCCATCGTAAAGATTGGAGGAGAGGACGGGGGACTTTAAAGCCTGCCAGGACTCGTCCGTGCCGAAGCCGATCACGGTTCCGCTCTCATCCGCAAAAATCACATCCGCCAGCAGCTTGTATTCACTGCCGTAGTAATTGCGCAGGACTCCTCCGCACAGATAACCGAAACGTCCCATATACCAACCATCGCCCATGTACACCACAAGACGATTCCGGCCTTTTTTCAGATAGGGTGCGATATCATAGGTCTGATACTGCACCCAATGCCGATAATCCGTGAAGCCGGGGGCAAAGAAATCCTCCCCGATCTTCTCGTCGTTTAAATATGCCTCATACAATCCCAGACCACAGATGTAGAGCCGTGCCGTCTGAAAGAAATCGATCTCCTCCAGATCAAATTCCTTGACAAAAACCGGCGCAAGCTCCCGCACAAAAGGAGCCTTGATAAAGTGTCCCATCCACCCGCCTTCGGGATGACCCCCTTCAAAGGAGGCAACCCCTGAAGTCGCACGATCTCCTCTGTCATCTTCCACGGTAACGCGCCAAAAATACGGTTTCGCGGGCGCGGGCGTAAAGCCCTCCGGGGAGAATGCAAAGCAGTCAAATTGTCCCACACCACTGTCGTAGCAGATTCTTTGAAAGACCGCATCCTCCGCGATCTCCACGCGGGCACCCACGGCTCTCCTTCCGGCTGCATCGCGCACCTTCCACGACAGAGTAAGGTCTGTCAGATCAATTCCGACGGGATCCTCCCGATATTCGGTGCGAAGATCGTAAAGCTCCATATCGCCTCCCGGACATGTCTGTCCACAAGCATTCATAAATGCTCCGATTATCACAAAACGGCTGTCCGAATGCGTTCTTCGGACAGCCGCCTATAGTACGTCAATTCTGCCTTATTATGATACTATTTTGCGCCGGAATAGTCAACCGGTTTACCCCATCATCCCTTTCGACCGTTCTTGATGATCGGACTCAAGGGCTTATAGACAAGCAGCGTAATCACGGAGACCGCAGTTCCCTTTATCAGGTTTAAGGGGGCTACGCAGGCTGCCACAAAACTTACAATACTTCCCGGCTCTACCAATGGATTGACCTTGGCCCCCATCTCCAGAATGGCATCCAGAGGCATACCGTACATCTTTGCAAAGGCGGGGAGCAGGTAAACCGCGTTGAATGCGGTTCCGAAGACGGTCATGACAGCCGTTCCCAGCACGCAGGCAAGAATTGCGCTCTTCTTACTTTTCCGGAAGGCATACAGCGCCGAGGCGGGCAGAATAAAGCTGCAGCCCACCGCAAAATTTGCCAGTTCACCGACAAACGCGGTGGAGGTGCCCTTGATGAGCAGCTTCAAAAGAAGCTTGACAAACTCCATCAGCACGCCTGCTGCCGGACCGAACGCGAAGGTTCCGATCAGGATCGGCAACTCACTGAAATCCAGTTTGTAAAAGCCCGGTGCAAAAAACAGCGGAATCTCAAACAGCATCAGGATGGCAGCCAGTGCGGAAAACATTCCGATCATCGCCACCTTTCTGGTGTTGAGGATGGGTTCTATCACCCCTGCCTTTTTCTGAGCTGCCTTCTCCAGTGCCCATGCTACAATGAACAACACGAGGATCACCGCCGCAAACTCCAGCACCGCAGAAACATTTTTGGTTACACTTTCCAACAATCCGTTCATTTTTTCTCCTCCTTGAACGTCAAAAATTTGACCGTTCGGAGCCGAGGAATGGAGACGTCAAAAACCGCACAAAAAGCCCCCGAAGCGCAGTGCTCCGGGGGCATAATGACACAGCTTACGTCCACTTCTTCTTTCATCCAGACTATACTGTTGGTCCCGGAGTTGCACCGGGTCAGCCGTACAGGAACTTTCGTCCCCTGTGCGGGTCGCGGACTATACCGCCAGTAGGGAATTGCACCCTGCCCCGAAGAATCTTTCGTTTACAAGAAAGCATTATAACCGATTGCGGGGATGAATGCAAGAGTCTTTTGTCGAATCACGATTTGTCCTCCAGGCGCTTTAAGTAGACTCTGCACAAAAAGATGCCCACCAGAAATGCGAGCACAATGGAAAGCGGCTGGGCTTCCTGCACGCCCGCAAGTCCCCTGGATTTTGTGAGAATCATGATCGTCGGAATCAGAAGGACCCCGCTTCGTAAACTGGAGCTGAAACTTGCAAGCACCTTGGCCCCCATACTTTGAAATCCCATTTCCACCATCATTGTGAGCGGAATAAACAACTGGCTGACACAGGCTAAGCGCAAAGCCCGCACGCCGATCTCGATTACCTGTACATCATCCCTCAGCATTTGAATCAAAGGCGCCGCATAGACGGCCATAGGTACCGCTAACAGGGCAAGAACAAGCTCTTCTCCCAAGAGCGCCACCCGGAAAGCCTTGCGGACGCGGTCCTTTTTGCCGGCTCCCAGGTTGAAGCTGCTGATGGGCTGAAAGCCCTGACCGATTCCGATTGCCACCGCCATGGGAAAGAAACTGATCCTGGATACACAGCTCATTGCGGAAACTGCCGCATCGCCATATATTCCGGCGCATCGGTTCAGAATCATTGTCGCAGCACTGTTTAAACCCTGCCGCAGCAGACTGGGGAAGCCGGTTGCCACGATATTCCATAGGGTCTTCCAATCCCTTGCAAAATAACGCATCCCGATCCGGGTCTGTGTTCTGCCGGAGAGAAACATAAAAAGCAGAATACAGAAGCTGACAAACTGAGAGGCCGCAGTTGCGATTCCGGCACCCGCAATCCCCATGCCAAGTCCCAGCATCAACAGGGCATCCAGTCCGATATTGAGCACCGCTCCCGTCATCATCCCCACTGTGCCAAACTTCGCCTTCCCCTCATAGCGCAGCAGATTGTTCATCGTGAGGCTGGAGGTAAAAAAGGGGGCTGCAACCGCTATGAAGGAAATATAGGTCTTCGCATAGGGAGCAATGGTCTGCGTACTGCCCAGGATATTTAATAGCGTGTCCATCCATGCAAGACTTCCGATTCCCATGCACAAGCCAAGGCCGAAGGAGAGAAAAAAGCCGGTGCTGGCATATCGCGTCGCCTCCTGCAAATCTTTCTCGCCCAGTCTTCGGGACATGATGCTTCCCGCACCCTGCCCGCACATGAAGGCAACTGCCTGAAGGATTGCCATAAAACCGAAGACCACTCCCGTTGCACCGCTCTGACTGGTTCCTAAGGTTCCCACAAACGCCGTGTCCACGATGTTATAAATATTGGTTACCATCATACTGATGACTGTCGGGATCGACAGCATAAGCAGGAGTTTTCCGACCGGCTGTTTTGTCATCTTGTCATATTGCTTTTGTTGCTTTTCCTGTGACTCCTGCGTCATGATTTCTCCATCCGTTTCCAATCTGAATGCTCCTTTCGGCAAATCCTCTTTATCCCGGATCAGATTACACCGGGGCTTTGATTTTCATGGTGAGTCCGATGCGCTTCTTGGGCACATCCACCGAAAGCACCTGCACCTCCACGATATCACCGACGCTGACCGCCTCCAGAGGATGCTTGATGTAACGGTCCGTGATCTGGGAGATATGGACCAGTCCGTCCTGATGGACACCGATATCCACAAACACACCGAAATCAATGACATTGCGTACCGTTCCCTTGAGAATCATGCCGGGCTTTAAATCCTTCAGATCCAGGACATCGCTTCGAAGAATCGGTCCGGGCATATCGTCTCTGGGGTCTCTTGCCGGCTTCTCCAGCTCATGGAGAATATCCGTCAGCGTAATCTCACCGATTCCCAATTCCTGCGCAAGCTGCTTCTTGTCGGTGATTTTCTTCTCAAGGCTTGAGACAGATACTGTTGTCCGGGTTGTCCGGGCCTGCGTCCTTTCCTGACCGGCAGTATTTCCCCTGTCTGTCTTTCCACTGTCAGTATTTCCTCTGCCGGAATTCCCCTCCAGAACTACGCCGCTTAGCGCTGCGGCAAGGGCTTTCCCCATGGCGGTTCCGGTATTTCGCACCTGAATCGGACGATTTGCGGCGCCACCGTTTGCATTTGTTCCCCTTCGAACGCTACCCTTTGCAGCATCTTCCGACGAGCCTGAAGCCGAACCGGCAGCCGAGCCCGGGGCAGTTTTCTTGCCGGAAGCTTTTTCGGCAGCTGCTTTTTTCTGAGCGGCCTTGACATCCTCCATGGTCATGCCGAGTTTATCCAGGAGCTTCGTTGCCGCCTCGTAGGATTCGGGATGGACACTGGTGGCATCCAGCGGATTCTCACCGTCCGTAATCCGCAGGAATCCGGCGCACTGCTCATAGGCCTTGGGACCCAGCTTAGCCACCTTCAGAAGCTGTTTTCTGCTGGTAAAGCGCCCGTTTTTCTCGCGGTACTCCACGATGTTTTTGGCGATGGTCTTATTGATGCCGGACACATATTCCAGAAGCGAGACGGAAGCCGTATTCAAATCCACTCCAACCTTATTTACACTGTCCTCAACCACACCGTTTAGCGCTTCACTCAATTTTTTCTGATTCATATCGTGCTGATACTGGCCCACACCGATGGATTTGGGGTCGATTTTGACCAGCTCCGCAAGGGGATCCTGAAGACGCCTTGCGATGGACGCGGCGCTCCTCTGTCCCACGTCAAACTGCGGGAATTCCTCGGTTGCCAGTTTACTTGCCGAGTAGACGCTGGCCCCGGCTTCGTTGACAATGACATACTGCACCGGACGATCCAGCTCCTTAAGCAGCTCCACAATCACCTGCTCGGACTCGCGGGACGCGGTGCCGTTTCCCACGGAGATCAGATCGACATTGTACTTTTTGATCAGGCGCTTTAACTCCGCCTTGGCTTCCTCCACCTTATTCTGAGGTGCCGTGGGGTAGATCACCTTGGTATCCAGGACTTTGCCGGTGGCGTCCACCACCGCAAGCTTGCAGCCCGTGCGGAACGCAGGATCCCAGCCGAGCACAACCTTTCCGGCAATGGGCGGCTGCAAAAGAAGCTGCTCCAGATTCTTGCCAAACACCGCGATTGCACCGTCCTCCGCTTTTTCCGTCAGTTCATTGCGAATCTCACGCTCTATCGCCGGAGCGATCAGGCGGTTGTAACTGTCTGCGATTACTTCTTTTAAAATCGGGGTGGTATAGGCATTGTCCAAAGTGATGGTCATTTTCTCCAGATAGCGCAGGATCCGCTCCTGCGGTGCATTGACCTTCACCACCAGAATCTTTTCGGCCTCCCCGCGGTTTAGTGCGAGCACCCTGTGTCCCGCAATCTTTTTCACCGCCTCCTCGAACCGATAATACATCTCGTAAACGCTCTCGACCTTCTCATCCTTTGCCGCACCGGTTATCGTCCCCTCCTCCATGGTCGCCTGCCGGATATAGGTTCGATGATCCGCATTGTCGGAAATATTCTCCGCGATGATGTCCATGGCGCCCTGCAGAGCTTCCTCCGGGGTTGCCACGGTCTTGTCCGCCTCCGCATCCGCTCCGGTCACATACTTTGCCGCCTCCTCCAAAACGGGGGCCTGCGCATTCTGTGCCATGATATATTCGGCGAGGGGCTCCAGTCCCTTCTCCTTTGCGACACCGGCGCGGGTCTTTCTCTTCGGGCGATAGGGGCGATAGAGATCCTCCACCAGCACAAGGGTCTGCGCAGCCAGAATCTTTTCGCGCAGTTCCTCCGTCAATTTCCCCTGTTCTTCAATACTTCCGATCACCTGCTCCTTCTTTTCCTCAAGGTTACGCAGATACAAAAGCCGCTCATAAAGGGTGCGAAGCTGTTCGTCATTCAGAGAGCCCGTTGCCTCCTTGCGGTATCTGGAGATAAAGGGAATCGTATTGCCCTCATCAATCAATTTTACCGCCGCTTCCACCTGCCATTTCTGAACCTGTAGTTCATCCTTTAACTGTACAATAATATCCATGTCTTCCAAGCCTTTCTCGCACACGCATGTCTATGGTGCGGGTGATAATGAAACAAGATTATTGTACCAAAAACAGGGTACAATTTTCAATACGGATTGCTCTTTTTGCCGATTCGTGATACATTATCATTAGAGTTATGCAATGCCACGAAAAGGCGATTTTGCAAACAACTTCGGATCCTTTCCATCCCCAAAAACAAGCAGATATTTTTACAAGGAGTATCGTCCTATGGATTATAACCGTAATGATCAAAACGGATATTATCAAGCAAATACACAGCCGGCTCAGGGATTTGCGATCGCCTCAATGATTCTCGGCATTCTCTCCCTGTGTTCCTGCTGCACGGGAATTTTCCCTGTGGTATTCGGATCCTTAAGCATCCTGTTTGCCGTTCTTTCATCCCGCAGGAACGCTCCCCGCAATCCCCTGTGTATGGTGGGTGTGTGGCTCTCCGTCCTGGGAATTGTGCTGGGAATCTATCTACTCATCACTTCCGTTCGGGCGGTGATCACCGATCCGATCTACCGGGAACAGTTCAACCAGATCTTCCGACAACTCTACGGAATGGATCTGCAGGAATTTATAGAAACCTATTATAACGTCAAGATTCAGTAAGGAGGGAGCTTATGATGAACGGAATACCTTCTCTCGGAACAAATGCATACTATAACACTCCTTCCTCTTATGACAACGCCCGTACGGCCCGTAATGACTCCTACCGGGCCGACTCTTATCGAGCCGACGCCTCTCGCACTGACGCCTCTCGCACTGACGCCTCTCGCACTGACGCCTCTCGCACTGATGCCCTCCGTACCGCCCCGGCTCGTTCGGATTTCTCGCGTCCGGAGGCTCTTATGACACCCCCCGAGCGTTATCACAAGGAACAGACCGATCGAATGAAGGAGCAGGAAAATTCCAACGGAGAATGCGAGACCTGTAAGAAACGCAAATATCAGGACGGCTCCAATGAGATGGTGTCCTTTAAAACGGCGCAGCATATTTCCCCCGAAAGCGCCGCCGGTGCGGTGCGCGCCCACGAGCAGGAGCATGTGAGCAACGCCTATAAAAAAGCGGAGCTGGGAAACGGAAAGGTCCTTCGCGCATCCGTATCCATTCATACCGCCATCTGTCCCGAGTGCGGCCGCTCCTATGTTTCCGGCGGCACTACCAGTACACAGATTAAGTATTACAATGAAGAGAATCCCTATCAAAAAGATTTGAAAGCCTCCGACCACGCAAAATATGCGGGAATGGCTGCTGACTATACCATATAATTGAGTCGTATTACGGAAACCCGAAATCAGGAGAAAGGTAATCCAATGAAGCAATATCAATCACGTGCAGAATTGAAAGATCGGGCCAAGGGCCTGCTGACAGGAAGATACGGCACATCCGTGCTGATCCACCTTACCCCCTTTATGATACTCTATGCAATCACGTTTATGTTTACCATGGTCCTTACCACAATCACCATGATTTCGTCGCTGTCTTCCGGGGCGCTTTCCGCCGCCGATACCGCGAATCAGCTGTCTTCCGTTCCCTCGAATGCCTTCTCCGTACCGGCCTATATTCTCTCCTTTGTCGTTGCCGTTTTTTACGGCGTTTTCGGACTGGGCATGGCGCTCTACTATTTAAATATCGCCTGTGGAAGACGAGGGACATTGGCCGACCTGTTTACGGGATTTCGCAAGGATATAAAACGCGTTCTCTCCATCTCCCTGCTTTTGGCTCTGGTCTCCTGGATTTGTCAGATTCCTTATGACATTACGAACTGGATCGCCTCTGCCAGGGGAGATATCCGGCTGCTTATCCTGTCCTATGGGTTGCTTCTCATCGGTCAGCTTGCGGCAATGGTCATTCTTCTGTATTTTTCACAGTGCTGGTATCTGATGCTGGATTTCCCCCAGTACAACGCCGTGGAAATCATCAAGCTCAGCATCCGTATCATGAGAGGGCACAAGATGAGGTTGTTTCTCCTGGAATTGAGTTTCCTGCCTCTTGAGTTTGCCGGGATCCTCTCCTTCGGCATCGGTCTTCTGTGGGTTATGCCCTACGTTCATATGACATCAGCCCTGTTCTTTCTGGATCTGATGAACCCTAAGACAGCGGAATCCTCCGACATGGAGAATTTCATGAATTGAGAGAATTCCAGGGTGCCGGGCTCTTCCGCAGGGCAGGGTATTCCCGTGGCGCAAGGCGTGGTGTTGCGGAACATGGCGATGCTATGGTGCAGGGGATGTTGTGGCGTAGGGCGATGTTGTGGCACACGGCGATGTTGTGGCACACAGCGACGTTGTGGCGTAGGGCGATGTTGTGGCACACGGCGATGTTGTGGCACATGGCGATGTTACATGGGGAATTCCTCGACTCAGGTAGTTTCCCGGAATTATGTCCGACTCGACCTAAACATTTCTGAAGTTGCAAAAGCCCGGAGCATGACATATCAATGCTCCGGGCTTTTTGTACCCTTTTTCTTCATCATAATCCTCATTCTTGATGATAATCCCTATTGCTGACTGTAATCCCTATTGTAGGCCCAGTGCTCTGTTTCTGCGACATGGGCTTACTTTTTGACCTTTACTATAGGCCCGCTATCAAGATTCCGCGATGTAGGCTTATTATTTTAGCTCGATAATAGGCCCGAAACCGGATTCTTGCAATGCGGGCTTATTTCGTAGGCTCATTTGTAGGCCCGGATCCGGATTCTTGCAATGTGGGCTTATTTCGCAGGCTCATTTGTAGGCCCGGATCCGGATTCTTGCGGTGCGGGCTTATTTCGTAGGCTCATTTGTAGGCCCGGATCCGGATTCTTGCAATGT
>CAMAGI010000078.1 GCA_945833775.1 uncultured Lachnospiraceae bacterium | reverse complement strand
CTGTCATGAAATTCTTGGACTTCCAACCGGGAGCCGGAGTTTCTCCCCGCTCCTCCCCTCCGGTCCTGCGCTCCGGCTCCCCGGGTCTTGCGCCCTGGCTTGCCCCCTGGGGTCTTGCGCCCTGAGCCGTACCCTGAGGTCTTGCGCCCTGGCCTGCGCCCTGAGGTTTTGCGCCCTGACCTGCGCCCTGGGGTCTTGCACCCTGACCTGCGCCCTGAGGTCTTGCGCCCTGACCTGCGCCCTGAGGTCTTGCGCCCTGGCCTGCGCCCTGAGGTCTTGCACCCTGGCCTGCGCCCTGGGGTCTTGCACCCTGACCTGCGCCCTGAGGCCGCTGTCCCTGAGGTCTTGCGCCCTGACCTGCGCCCTGGGGTCTTGCGCCCTGAGGTCTGTCCGCTCCGGGTCTGCGCTCACCGGTTCTGACCGGGGTCTGAGGACGATCTGCGCTTCTTCTGCGCACCACTTCCTGCTCAGCCTGTTCCATATATGCGGAATCCATCACTTCCTTCATGCGCAGAATCACAATGGTACCTGCGCCTGCTACCAATACCAGAAGGATCACCATGACAATAATCGTCACTTTCTGAGATTTGATGGTACCCTGACTCTCCTCATAGAGTTTTAAATTGGTCTCTGCCGCATCCATCAGATTGGAGATGGAATACTGCTTCTGATTGACATTGTCGATCAGCATCCAGGTATCCCCCTGAAGCTGGGTTTCGTAATCCTTATGTTCTACGACAGGCTCCTGGGGAGTATCCTCCTGTCCCTCGTCTCCGGTGGGTTCATTGGTGGGCTCCGTGTAAGGGGTCACCTCACCGTCCAGAGAGATATAATCGGAACGGATGAAACCGGTATACTCTTTGCCGTCCGCGATGAAGTTGACCTGATACCACACTTTTCCGTCGGTACCGTCAGCCTGACCTACAACCGTAAGTGCCAGTCCGTCGGACGCCTTCGTCACAATACTTCCGTCCGTACTTGCACTTTCCCGCACACGAACGCCGGTACTTCCGCCACCCTTTACGGTCGCGCTCACCGGGTTTACTGCCGTGACATTTGATGCAGTGGTTGTGGTAGAGGTATTGTTTTCCGTCGTGCTGGGAACCTGGTTTGCAATTGTGGTTCCCTCTGCAACCTCTACCAGATCGGAACGGATATATCCGGTGGTACCGTTGGACGTCGCAATCGAATACCAGATCATTCCCTCCGCATCGGTGGTCTGACTCTTGATGGTCAGAGTTTCATTCTGTGCCGCGCTCGCCACCATGGCACTGCTTGTGCTGGCCTCCTGACGGATCTTTGCGCCTCCGTCGGAAATAACCTTGCACTGATTGTCAGCGAGACTAACAATCGCAAACCGGTCAGAGCCGAGGCCTATTGCCAGCACCAGCAAAAGCGTTAATAGCCCTGCCATCCGTTTCCAACTCTTGTGTGCTCTTTTCATTTTCTTTTCTCCTTCCAGATTACCTTATGGTCTGTCTGTATCCCGTACAAATCGTTTTGAGCCGGATTCACCCTGCGGATGCTGCTGCATTCCGAAACCCTGTACCGATTTCTCCTTCTGGTTCCTGACCTGCCCCTCCAGACTGCGATGCACCTTGGCTTCACACTCCGGACAAAGTTTTCCGCTGCGAATTGCTTTCTGGCAGATGTCACAGTGCAGAAATGCCCGGGAATCCGCTGCAATCTCAATGCGCTGCTCCCGCAGCATCTGACGGATCGTCTTCTGGGACACTCCCGTATCTCTCTCAATCATAGCCGCGGTGGCTCCATTGTGTGCCTCAATGTACATCCGTACCTTTCCATAATCATCGTAGGCAACCGCATCACAGTCCTCACAATGATACTCGCCCACGCCCTTATAGATCATCACACCTCCGCAGGAGGCACACCTTCTGGGAATGTGATAGATATCCAACTGTTCTATATAGTCCATTCCGGCTCCTGTCAGGCTTCATCGATCGCTTTGCCGATATCATGCCGCATGTATTTGTTTGCAAAAGAAACCCACTCAGTGGCTGCATATGCGTTGGCTCTCGCCTCCACAAGATTGCTGCCCTTTGCGGTAATTCCCAGAACACGCCCACCGTTTGTCACAATTTTTCCGTCCGCAAGCTTTGTGCCCGCATGGAAGCAATAATATCCTTCTTCCTTCTCAAAGCGCTCCAACCCCTCGATTGGAAATCCCTTCTCGTAGGAGACAGGATAGCCGTCGCTGGCAAGCACAACGCAGACTGCGGCATTGTCCTCGAACTCCAGATCAATCTGATCCAGCGTTCCGTCCACGCAGGCTTCCATAACCTCGATAATGTCATTCTTCATACGGGGAAGTACCACCTGTGCCTCAGGGTCACCAAAGCGTGCATTGTACTCGAGAACCTTGGGTCCGTCAGGCGTGAGCATCAGTCCGAAGAAAATAACTCCCTTGAAGGGACGTCCCTCCGAAGCCATTGCATCCACGGTTGCCTGATAAATATATTTTTTGCAGAATTCATCCACTTCCCGGGTGTAGAACGGGCTGGGAGAAAAGGTTCCCATACCGCCGGTGTTCAGTCCCTGATCGCCGTCCTTGGCGCGCTTGTGGTCCTGCGCAGAGGTCATGATGCGGATCGTTTTGCCATCCACAAAGGAGAGAACACTGACTTCACGACCGGTCATAAACTCCTCAATCACCATACGATTGCCGGCTTCTCCGAACTTCTTGTCGGTCATGATGGAGGCAACGCCCTCAAGTGCTTCCTCCAGCGTATTGCAGATTAAAACTCCCTTGCCCAGTGCAAGGCCGTCCGCCTTCAACACAATGGGGAAGGATGCCTTCTCTTTCAGATACGCAATTGCCGCATCGGCATCGTCAAAATTCTCGTATGCAGCCGTCGGTATCTTGTACTTTTTCATGAGATCCTTGGAAAATGCCTTGCTTCCCTCGAGAATCGCCGCATTTTTGCGAGGTCCGAAGGTGCGGATTCCCGCCTCCTCCAACGCATCGACAAGACCACCCACAAGCGGATCATCCATGCCGACAATAACGAAGTCGATGGCGTTCTCCTTTGCAAAAGCCACCAGTTTATCAAACTCCATTGCACCGATGGGCACGCATTCCGCAAGCTGTCCGATTCCGGCATTACCGGGTGCGCAATAGATTTTGGTCACCTTGGGACTTTTTGCTACGGATGTGGCAATTGCATGCTCGCGTCCGCCGCTTCCTACGATCAGTACTCTCATATTTATCACCTCGTTATATATGTTTCACTTTACCGTCAACCAGACGGATACGACCGTTTGCAATATCATCAATCGCCCGGGGAAGAATGATCCACTCCGCCTGCTCCATGACACGGCGCTGAAGAATCTCCGGCGTGTCATCGTCCTCCACTGCGACCGGTTTCTGGGCAATGATCGGACCTTCGTCCATGCCCTCCGTCACGAAATGCACTGTGGCACCGGTAACCTTCACGCCGCGCTCCAATGCCTTCTCATGAACCTTCAGTCCATAATATCCCACGCCGCAGAAAGAAGGAATCAGCGAAGGATGGATATTGATGATCCGTCCGCTGTAGCGTGCAACCATCGCCGGCGGAATCGCCACCAAAAATCCTGCAAGAACGATGAGATCCGGTTCGCATTCCTCCACCTTCGCAAGCAATGCCTCATTGAAAAGTGCCCGGTCCTCATAGTCTTTGGGCGATACGCTGAAAGCGGGAATCCCCGCGTTGCGCGCACGCTCCAGACTCTTTACGGTCTTATTGTTGCTGATGACTCCCACCAGCGAAACATTTGTAACTGTCCCGGCCTCCACGGCGTCAATGATCGCCTGTAAATTGGTACCGCCACCCGATACAAGCACAAGCACACGAAGCTTACCCATAACCGGTTCTCCTTTCGTTCTGACGGGTCACACTGCTTACAGCAGCGTAACACCCTTCTCGCCTGCCTCACAGGTACCTACCACATAAGGCGTATCGCCTGCTGCCCGGATTGCTTCGCACACCCGGTCCA
Organism: uncultured Lachnospiraceae bacterium; assembly: GCA_945833775.1. Lineage (GTDB taxonomy): Bacteria > Bacillota > Clostridia > Lachnospirales > Lachnospiraceae > Acetatifactor. The sequence continues at coordinate 6,931 of CAMAGI010000078.1, read as the reverse complement.
CATCGTTGCTGTCTACGGCGAGTACCATACCAAGACCCATATTATAGGTATTGTACATCATCTCATCGGCAATTCCACCGGTCTTCTGGAGAAGCTTAAAGATCGCGGGAACCTCGTAGCTGTCCTTTTTGATCACAGCATTGACGCCTTCCGGCAGCATTCTGGGAATATTCTCATAGAAACCGCCGCCGGTAATGTGGCTGCAGCCCTTGACGGTCACACCCGCATCCTTGATGGACTTCAATGCCTTAACATAGATTCTGGTGGGCTCGATAAGAGCCTCGCCCAGCGTTTTTCCGAGTTCATCATAGTAGGTATTCAGGCTCTCGGCAGTCATCTCAAATACCTTTCGCACCAGAGAAAAGCCGTTGGAATGTACACCGGAGGAGGCGATTCCCACAAGCGTATCGCCGGGCTTGATATTCTGTCCGGTAATCATATCCTTCTCATCCGCAACTCCCACGGAAAATCCCGCAAGATCGTACTCGTCCTCCGGCATCAGCCCGGGATGCTCTGCGGTCTCACCGCCGATCAGTGCACAACCGGCCTGCTTACAGCCTTCTGCAACGCCCTTGACAATCTGGGCAATCTTCTCGGGATAATTCTTGCCGCACGCGATATAGTCTAAGAAAAACAGGGGCTCTCCGCCGGCACATGCCACATCGTTGACACACATGGCAACGCAGTCGATGCCGACGGTGTCATGCTTGTCCAGAAGAAACGCCAGCTTAATCTTGGTTCCCACTCCGTCCGTTCCGGACAAAAGTACGGGATGCTCCATGCCCTTGATTGCCTCCATGGAGAATGCGCCGGAGAATCCTCCCAGACCTCCCATAACCTCGGGACGCATGGTCTCCTTCACATGCTTTTTCATCAGTTCCACCGATCTGTAACCCGCTTCGATATCAACACCTGCATTCTTGTAATCCATTTTCTCTCTCCTCATATTGTTCATTTCTATCGATTGTCTCCCGCATTCGACGAATACGTTTATTTCTTCATGCCGTCCAGATATGCCTTGTAGCCGATCTCCTGAAGCTTTGCATCCTTCGATACCACCTGATCTTTGAGCTTCGCGCTGTAGTCCTTAAGACGCGCAAGCAACTCCGGATCGGAGGTTGCCAGGATCTTTGCCGCCAAAAGTCCCGCATTGGCACCGCCGTTGATGGCGACTGTCGCCACGGGAATGCCGGAGGGCATCTGTACGATGGAGTACAGGGAATCTCTGCCGCCAAGAGAGGTGGTGTGCATGGGGATACCGATGACCGGCATGGGAAAGATCGCCGCACACATACCGGGCAGATGAGCCGCCATACCGGCGCCCGCAATGATTACCTTAAAACCCTTCTCCTCCGCGCTCCTTGCATATTCAAAGAACACCTCCGGTTCTCTGTGCGCACTGATGATCGTAATCTCGTAGGGAATACCCAGTTCCTCCAGAATGTCCGCCGCCTTCGCCATAACGGGCATATCGGAATCGCTTCCCATTACAATCCCTACTTTTCCCACAGATGTATTCGTCATGATCTCCTCCGTTTCTCACTGTCACATACATTCCGGCAGGGATATCGAAACGCCCCTGCACATACTATATTTAGTTTACTAAAAATAGATGTTGTGTGCAATGCTAATCTTAGAAAATTAAAAATTTTTCACATTTTGTATCACTACCGATCCGAAATACCGGCAGATCTCCTATAAAAGTCCCATACTTCTCAGGGCAAACACAAACAGAAACAGAGTGAAAATCGACATCACGGACGTCCACACCACCAACTGGCCCGCAAGGACACCGTCATTGTCCATCTCCTGTGCCATGATCGCGCTTGCCACCGCAACCGGCGAGCCGAACAACGCCACCAGCGCCGGGTAAACCGTTGCATCAAAGTTGATCAGGTTCGTGTGCCCGGAAAGAAGCACCGCTGTCCCCACAACCAGAAGAGGAACAAAGAGCACACGCGCACTCGTCGCGATGATAATCTGCTTTTTCATGCCCTTAACCGCCGAGAAATCAAACAGACCACCCAGAATGATCAAAGCCAATGGGGAGGTAACCTTGGAGAGATTGTTCAAAGCCGCGTAGATGAAATAAAAATTCTTCGCCAGCGAAAAAACCGGTGTTCCGTCCGCGCCCACAGGAATCAATGAGCGGATTCCCAGAACCACCAGGCCGCATACCACGCCGATGATCAGGGGATTGTGGGCAATCTTCACCAGCACAGCCTTCATATCCGCCTTTTTGCCGTTCTCACCTCTCAGGAAAATATTCAATGAAATAACAGCCAGAATATTGAATGTGGGGATGGAGAATGCGCTGAGTACTGCCGCGATTCCCCTGCCTTCCACGCCGCCCAGAGCCTCCGCCAGGGTCAGGCCGATGATGGCAAAATTGGAACGAAACACACACTGCAGTACCACGCCCTTCTGCTTTTCATCGGGGATGGTAAGCTTCACCAGCACAAGTCCCAGAAAAAAGATCACCAGGATGGCAATCTCCGAGTAGATTACCGCCGACCAGTTGATGGCGGTGAAGGACTCAATATTGTAGACATTGATGAACAAAAGCACCGGCAGACACACCTTGAAAATAAACTTATTTCCCTGCTTAAACCAGTCTACCGTCAGAAAATTCTGTCTCTTGAGGAAATATCCGAAAAAGATCAACAGTATGATGGGCAGAACCGCATTGACTGCAAACATGAAAGTATCCATTTTTACTCCTCCGTTATCTTATGCACATTTCTGAGCAGATACTTTTCGGCGGGAGGGTTCCTGAAAATCACATTTTCAAGAAGCAGCTCCTCCAGATTCTCACATACAAATCCCTCATGACAAAACGTTTCTTTCCATGCCGTCATGGCCATCTGTCCGGGTTCAGCCCCCGGTTTGTAGGAGATCACAATATTTTTTAGATGCACCTTTCGAAGCACGGACTCCGGAAGACCCAGAAAGAATCCGACTCCGAAGGACACATTCTCACAGACCACATCCGCAAAGGTAAAATCCAGAAATCGCGGCGTCAGCTCCGTAACCGGCTGTTTCGAGCGCTCAAAGCGCCAATCGTCCTCGTCGTTGCCCGCCTTATAGAAGGCGTTGATGACAAACGGGGATTTCACATCCTCCATGCGGATCTTTCGAAACGTGATTGCATCGATCACAGCCAGATTGCCGCGTCCTCGCTGGCTCTTGATCCGAAGCCCCCGATCCGTGCCCCGGAAGATGCATTGTGTGACACAAACCCGGTTGACGCCGCCGCTGTTCTCACTGCCAATGGTCACACCCGCGTGTCCTCTCTCGCAGAGGCAATTGCGAATCGTGATGTTACTCAACGGAGTTTGATATTTTCGGGCAAACTCTATTTTACCGGACTTGATTGCAATGCAGTCGTCACCCACGCTGATCCTGCAGCCGGCGATCAGCACATTGTCGCAAGACTCCGGATCCAGCCCGTCCGTGGTCGGAGAATCCGGCGGATTCAAAAGCGTCAGGTTGAGGTATTTTAAATTTTGGGAATAAAACGGATGCTGATTCCAGGAGGGCGTGTTGCACACGGTAACTCCCTCCAGCGTCACGTTCTGACAGGTATGTAAAAAAATCCCCTTGGGGCGTCTGGCAATCCGTTTTGTGCGATGATCCACCCACCAGTCCGACTGCCCGGCGCGACAGTCTATCACGCCGTCTCCGTAGATACACACGTTCCGGACACCGATTCCCGTGAGGATACTGGCAAAGCTGTCGTCCGCTCTGCCCTCCCAGGTTCCCAGCACAATTCCGTTATGCTCTTCATCGGCGCGCAGAATCGGGAACTTCGTGCGGTCCGTCTCACCCAGAAGGCTTGAGCCCTTTGGAATATGCAGGAAAAGATTGTCCCGAAGAAACAGTGCTGTCACGTGAAAAGTACCCCGAAGGGTCAGAAACTCATCCTCACGCAGAGAGTCGATCGCCCGCTGAAGACCCGCAGTATCATCCCACTCTTCCCCGAATCCGGCAGGCGTGTAAATCACTTCCCGCAGCTGTGGTGTCGAGAAGGTCACCTGTTCTGTACGACAGGGCTTCCCTTCCGGCGCAGACGGCGTCGTTCCCGGTGCATTCCGAGGGGTTGTGTATTCCACCCGCAGCGTATATTCCGTGCCGGGCTTCAGATCATGGAGGGAGAATACATTCTTATTTCCCGACCCTATTGGTTCGTCGTTTCGATAAATCCGATATTCCCCGGTCTCATAAGCGTCTTCGTTCTGCAATTCCACACAGACCGCGGTCGGTGTAAGCATCCATATTTCCATTGGTTGTTATACCCTTTTCCCGCCGTGGCGGCGTACCCTGTGCTTGCCCGTCATACTCTCCACCGTCAGTTTGAAAACCGTAGTGCGGACCGTAACCTCGGGATTGATCGGAAAATCCGGCTCCCGGTAATGCTCCATGAGAATTTTTAAGGCTTTTGTCTTTTCCGGCTCCGAGAGAATCGAAACCCTCCCCCTTCCGATGACACTTTCATACGCCATGGAACAGCTTTTCTTCTCCTCGTCAAAGAACAGTTCATGACAACAGTCCATCTCAAAGGAGGCGCGGTTGTCCGCCTCCATAAGAGCATATTTCGTCCCTTCTGTCGCACCGTGGAAGAATAGCGTCACCTGGCCATTCTCCACGGACATTCCGAAATTCAGCGGCAGAATATATGGATAACCATCGTTATTTAATGCAAGTCTGCACACATCACACTTGCCCATCACTTCCAGTATTTCATCAAAATCCGTTATTTCTCTGTCCGTTCTTCTCATCTGTCGACTCCTGTCCGCTGTATGATTTCGTTCACTCAATCAACCGCTCCGTCCAGCGCACGGTTGAGTTCTTCGGTGCCCGGCAGTACAAATCGGCCCCGGGCAATGATGGGAATACGTGTGCCGTCGGGGCGCACTCCGGTAAGCTCCCCGAGTTCATCATAGGGAATGGTGATGTCCGTGTGGCAATTGAAATATGCCTCCATGGGCTTCTCCTCTCGAAGTGCGGACACCTCGTTATCCTTTGCCACAATCTCTTTGCCGTCCGGATTGTAAACCCGCAGTTCCTCCGCGTGGGAATAGCAAGTGTCGCCCACCGCAAAATGGGGGCCCGTCTTTTCCGCGATCAGAATGGGAAGCTTACTCTCCACACCGTATCTGCGCGCAACCACATAGGCTGTGGTGTTGGTTCCGATGGCAAACTCGCCGATGGGAAGCGTCTTGTGACGCATCAAAACATTTTCCCGTATAAAATCCAGATTTTCCTGTTCCCTGTCAAAATTCGCACAAGCATACTTCGTGATCATTCCGTCTGCAAACGTGATTTCCAGATCCCGATACTCCAGGCCGTTCAAAAATACCCGGCTCACATGCAGTACACCGTCGGTGCCGGCAAGGCGGGGCGAGGTGAAAATCTCACCCACCGGGATATTGACATCCGCCACACAGTTTTCAAAAATGGTCTCCTTTTCCGGGTCACGCAGTCGAAACAGGCTGACACGAAGATCGGTGCGGTTGACCCCCATCCCCTTTACTTCACAGTACTGTGCCTCATTGAGCGCATCGATCATGGTCTGCTGGATGCGCTGATAAAGCTTGTAATCCAGCGTGTTGATCTTGATAATCTCGTCAAAGAATGCACGGTAACAATTCTGCGCGTCGCCATGCTTTTTCACAATCGTTTCAGCAAACGCGGATTTTATCTCCGGAAGAGGGAACGCAATGATCGTAAAGCTCCTCTCATCCTCGGGAATATACTTCTCCTGCAATTCCATCACCTTGGAGCGGTACTCCACCCAGAGACCGTTTTGTTCCTCACTCATGCGCAGATTTTCCGGTTTGTTCACCGGGTTGAAATCCGCTTCGCCGAAGGTTTCCATCACAGCGGGACCTGCCATGAGTCTCGCCTCCGCTTTATATCTCTCTAATGCCGTATGACGAACCTCCAGCAGACGGTTCATGTAATTCCGGTCAAAGAACAAAGCTCTGTCATCCTTGTGATCGTACCGAAACTGCCGGTTGGGCGAAGTGGAAACGCAGCCCATATGACCGGGATCCAAAAGACTCACCGCGCCGGAGCGCACCAGGGGCTTCAAGCCGAGTTTTCTGAAATTGGCAAAAGCCCTGCGTATGACACGCTCAAAGCCGATGGGATAAATCACCTCTGCGCTGCCTTTTTTTGAAAGGTCTTGTCCCGCCGCCACGAAGCCGAGACGATACCCCTCCGTGTAGGTGTCTGCCATGGTGTTGATGGTCGCCTCATCCATATCTGCCAGAATCTCACGGATCTGCGTCTCGTTCTCGCTGATATAGTCACCGAAGGTATATAAATAACGTTCGTCATTTAATTCTCCATGCTCAATTGCACCGGCCAGCATCTGATCGGTTTCCGTCAGAAATTCCGCTGTCCATACATCTGCCGACACATCCGCATAATCACTGGCAAACCAGTAGAAGATCTGATGAATACTTTCATAGGCGGGCAATCCGCCGTTTTCCTCCCTCTCACAGACAAAGGTCGTGTAAACCTCCGCAAAAAGCTCCATGCGAATCAGCATCTCGTATTTTTTGCCTGCGTGCACATACTGGATCAGGCTGCGCAACTCCGCGTACAACGCCGACAAGAGCTGTCCGTACCGCTCACCCAGCTTCTCGCAGGCAAATCCGGGGTTGGCGTAGCTTTCTGCATAGCTCTCCGGCAGTATGTCGCTGTAAAGCGCCCGATTGCGCTGCCGAAGCTCTTCCAGGGGAGCATGCAGCAGTCCGCCGGAACGGATAAATCGATCCGTCTCATCAATCATGAGCAAAAATGCCGCAACCTTCTGAAAATAATCGCTATAAGCATTCTCCAGAACACATTCTTCCGTAATTCGGGCAATCCGTTCCAGGACAAGCTCATAACGCTCCTTCACGATCTCCGGGTCCGGCATGCC
>CAMAGI010000077.1 GCA_945833775.1 uncultured Lachnospiraceae bacterium | reverse complement strand
GTCGTGCACGATGCCCCGGAGGACCGCTATTATCTTGTCTATCGGGAAAACGGGCAGATCCGTTCGCTGCGACTTGACAGAATACGCAAATGTGAGACAATAAAAGTCAGGGTGCCCTCCGATACCGGTGACCTGTCGGAAAAACTGGCGATAAAATGGGGGATGGAAAACGGCACCAGGTTTCATGTCCGCCTGAAGATTCGCAAGGAGGGAAACGTGCAGGAAAAGATTCGCCGTGACCTGGAACAGCGGGGCAGCAGGAGTGCGAAATGGAGCGAGGATGATGAAGCGCTCTATTATGAAAACGATTGTATCGGGGAGAACGCATTCGCTGTGTGGGTGCGCAGCTACGGCAGCAGTGTTCTGGTGCTGGAGCCGAAAGCCCTGCGGGATAAGATTCTGGAGAGCGCACGGGCATCGCAGCGCTTTTATCTGGAGCACCCTGCGGAGGGAAATGAGGAGAAACCAAACGGATGAGACGTATTTCAAAAATCGGTGTATATTTGGGAGTGACCGCCCTGTTTGTGTTGTTTGTCATCACACGTTTCTGGCGGGTGGCGACAATTCCCGTGGGCGTCAACGTGGATGAAGCCGGAATGGCTTATGACGCCTGGTGTCTGGCATTTTATGGAGTGGACCGCTATCTGCAGTCCTGGCCCCTGTATCTGACCAATTACGGCGGCGGACAGAGCGTTTTGTATGCCTACCTATGTGCCGCATTGTTCCGGATATTCGACTATCATATTGTGCTGGCAAGACTGCCGGCGATTCTTTTCTCCCTGCTTACGCTTCTGTTCGGTATGGCTGCGGCGCGTAAGCTCTGGCCCGGTCGCAGGGCACCGGTGCTTTTGACGGGACTGCTCATAACCGTATGCCCGTATTTTATCATGGCGGGAAGGGTCGGTCTGGACTGCAATCTGATGCTGGGGGCTTCCGCTGTGTTTCTGGTCTGCTTCACGCAGGCCCTGCAGAAAAACCGGACGGGCCTGTACGTCCTGGCAGGTGTTGCGGGCGGAATCCTGCTCTACAGCTATGCCCTCAGTTATGTCATACTTCCGCTGTTTCTGGCGGTGATGTTTGGGTACGCGCTACGCACAAGGCAGTTTCATTTAAAAGGCTGGCTGTGGATGGCACTTCCCCTGGGAATTCTGGCATTTCCCTTGATTCTGGTTCAGCTGGTAAATCTTCTGGGGCTGCCACAGATGCAACTGGGCATTTTTACGGTGACCAGACTTCCGGAGTATCGGGCGGGTGAGATCACCGGCTTTTGCGCGGAGAATTTCCGGCTGCTTTTGAAGAGCATTTTTGTGGGAGACCACCTGGTCTACAACTCCGCTCCGGGCTTTGCCAATCTGTACGGAATCTCCGTGGTCTTTTTCGGAGTCGGACTGGTGCATATCAGTATCCAAATGATCCGGAGTGTGCGACAGAGGAAGTTTCAGGCTTTTGCCGTCTGGACGGCGTGGTTTTGGAGCGTGTTTTTGATGGGAGCGATCCGGGGAACCTGTGTAAACCGCATCAACGGGATTTTCCTGTGCTACGCGCTGTTTGCCGTTGACGGCATGATCCTGTTGATGGATTTGTTAAAAAGTGCGACGGCGCGCAGAATTGCTGCGGGCAGTGTGGGGATTGCCTATCTGATCCTGTTTGTCAATTTCGGAAGGTATTACTATGGCGGCGGTTATTCGGCGGAATGCTATCCCGCATACTTTATGGACATTACGGTGGAGGGGGCGGTGGATTATCTGGAGTCCCATCCGGAGATTCAGCACAAGGGCGCCTATCTGACCCAGCCGGAAATCTATTTTGCCCTGAGCATTTTGCGATCCCCCTATGAGCTTCGCCTTTATGAGGAGGGGGACGTGTTTTTCGAGTATTACGATTGCAACACACTGGGGGCAATCGATGCCGACTATGATTACATCGTAACCAATGTCTATCCGGAATTTGCCGAGGAACTTCGGCAGGCGGGATTTGCGGAGGTGGAGTTTACGGGATATTCCCTCTTTTTTATGGAATGATAAGAAAGAGATCCGGACATCCCGGGAAAAACGGAATGGAGAGGAAAATGGAACAAAAGAAATCAGCATACACGGTACAGCATTCGATGATCGCAAAGGGAATCTTCATTATCATGCTTTTGATGCATCATGTCTTCTACGGGTCGGCCATCGGTGACTTCGGGGTGGAAACCGTACTGAAACCCGAGACTCTGTGGATGCTTTCGACCTACGGAAAGATCTGTGTGGGCGGGTTCGCCTTTATCTCCGCCTACGGAATGGCACTGCAGCTTCGAAAAAGCGAGAAACCGGACGCTGTCCTGGTGAAAACGATCTGGCGCAGACGGCTGGTGAAGCTGGAGAGCGCCTGCCTGTTCATCTATCCCATCGCCGTACTCTACAAACGACTGGTTGTGGGGCAGGAGGTGAAGGAGGTTTTTTCCGACGGAACCGCATTTCAACCGGTGTATATGATCCTGGACGCAGTGGGATTGGCGGATTTTTTGCGAACCCCCAGATTGAACGTTACCTGGTGGTATCTCTCCTTTGCAATCTGTCTGATCCTTGCCGTTCCGGCTCTTTACTATCTCTACCGCAGGGTGGGAATTTCCCTCTTTTTCCTGGCTCTCTTTGTCTTCTCGGACAAGAAAATTGCCATCATTATTCTGGGAATTGCATTTGCCTGTGAAGACTGGTTTGATCGCATTGCGGCGTATATCGAACAGGGGCTTATCCGTAAGATCGGATTGTTCCTTGTATGTCTCATCGGAATCTATACAACCTATACGGTGACGGTCTATACACAGAGCGTGGAGTCCATTGAGTGGGTCGCAGGAGTCTTCGTGATTCTGCTGGTGACGTTTTATCTTTCCAAAACCATCCTCCTGTCCCGGATACTGGCTTTTTTGGGGAAGCATTCCGCCAACATTTTCCTGATCCACACTTTTATCTATCTGTACTTTTATGAGGAGTTTATCTACTCCTTCAAAAGAGCGGGCATGATTCTTTTGGTTCTTCTGGGGTTGTCTTTGGCGGTGTCCGTGGTGCTGGAGCTTGTGAAGAAAGGGATCCGTTATGACAGACTGGTTCAGCGCCTTGCCGGGCAAAATTTCTCTTGACAAGGAACCTGTCTATGGTCTATAGTCACATATATCAAGTAGTTGAAACAGTTTGAAAAGCTGTGAAGAAGAGGAGTACGCATTACCCCTTGACAGAGAAGGCGGCTGCCGTAACCGGCGCTGGGAGGTCGCCCGAAGGAAGGAGTGCGGAAGGTAGCTTCTGAGCCGAAGAGCCGAAGGTTTTCCGACGATTGTCGTACGACGGGTAAGTTCTTCCGGGGTATTCCCGTTACAGGATAGCGCTTTGAAGGAAGCTGCACAAAGGCAGGGGCAACCCTGTGAACAAAGGTGGTACCGCGTGTTATGACGCCCTTTGCAGACAATGGTCTGCAGAGGGCTTTTTCAATGGAAAGGAGAAGGCATATGAGCAAGGAACTGGCAAAGACCTATGATCCCAAGGGCCTGGAGGACAGACTCTACCAGAAATGGCTGGATCACAAATATTTTCATGCGGAGGTAGATCGCAGCAAGAAACCCTTTACGATTGTGATTCCGCCGCCAAACATCACCGGACAGCTCCACATGGGGCATGCCCTGGACAATACCATGCAGGACATTCTGATTCGTTTTAAGCGCATGCAGGGCTACAATGCACTGTGGCAGCCGGGAACGGATCATGCGTCCATCGCAACGGAGGCCAAGATCGTTGCCAAATTAAAGGAAGAGGGTACCAGCAAGGAAGAGCTGGGCCGCGAGAAATTCCTGGAGAGAGCATGGGATTGGAAACGCGAGTACGGCGGACGTATCGTAAGCCAGTTAAAGAAACTGGGATCCTCCTGTGACTGGGATCGCGAACGCTTTACCATGGATGAGGGCTGCAACCGGGCGGTTACCGAAGTGTTTGTAAAAATGCACGAGAAAGGCTATATTTACAAGGGCTCCAGAATCGTCAACTGGTGTCCTGTCTGCAATACCTCCATCTCCGATGCGGAGGTAGAGTACGAGGAGCAGGCAGGCCATTTCTGGCACATCAAATATCCTCTTATGAACGATGACGGAACAGCCAGCACAACCGAGTTTCTGACGTTTGCCACCACCCGTCCCGAGACCATGCTGGGGGATACCGCCGTTGCCATTCATCCCGAGGATGAGCGCTACAAGCATCTGATCGGCAGAAAGGTTATGCTTCCCATCATCAATCGTGTGATCCCCATCGTCACGGACACCTATGTGGACAGGGAGTTCGGAACCGGCGTGGTAAAGATTACACCTGCTCATGACCCCAATGACTTTGAGGTTGGAAAGCGCCACAACCTTCCCGAGATCAACATCATGAACGATGATGCGACCATCAATGCAAACGGCGGCAAGTTCGAGGGCATGGATCGTTACGAGGCGAGGAAAGCCATTGTAAAAGAACTGGATGAGATGGGGCTGCTTGTCAAGATTGAGGATTACACCCACAATGTTGGTACCTGCTACCGCTGCCACAGCACGGTTGAGCCGCTCATCAAGCTGCAGTGGTTTGTCAAGATGGATGAGCTGATCAAGCCCGCTGTCGAGGCGGTTAAGAACGGAGACATTCAGCTGATCCCCGAGCGTATGGAGAAAACCTACTACAACTGGACGGACAATATCCGTGACTGGTGTATCAGCCGTCAGCTCTGGTGGGGCCACAGAATCCCCGCGTATTACTGTGACAAGTGCGGTGAGGTTGTGGTTGCCAAAGAGATGCCCGGAAAGTGTCCGAAGTGCGGACACGAACATCTGACGCAGGATCCGGATACGCTGGATACGTGGTTTAGCTCCGCGCTGTGGCCCTTCGAGACGCTGGGCTGGCCGGATAAGACGGAGGATCTGGACTATTTCTATCCCACGGATGTTTTGGTAACCGGATATGACATTATTTTCTTCTGGGTTATCCGTATGATTTTCTCCGGCTATGAACAGATGGGGGAGAGACCTTTTAAGACCGTACTGTTCCACGGACTGGTACGCGACAGTCAGGGGCGCAAGATGTCCAAGTCCCTGGGCAATGGTATTGATCCGCTGGAGATTATCGATCAGTATGGTGCAGATGCACTCCGCCTGACCCTGATCACCGGAAATGCACCCGGAAACGATATGCGCTTCTATTATGAACGCGTGGAGAACAGCCGGAACTTTGCCAATAAGGTGTGGAACGCATCCCGTTTCATCCTGATGAATATGGATGGCAAGGAGGTGACTGTTCCTTCCGATGCCGATCTCGAGCCGGTGGATAAGTGGATTCTTTCCAAACTGAACACACTGGTTAAAGAGGTAACCGACAATATGGAGAACTTTGAACTGGGCATTGCGGTTCAGAAGGTCTACGATTTCATCTGGGATGAGTTCTGTGACTGGTACATTGAGATGGTAAAGCCCCGTCTGTACAATTCCGATGATGCGAAAAGCCAGAATGCCGCACTTTGGACGTTAAGGAGTGTTCTGATCGACGCACTCAAGCTTCTTCATCCGTATATGCCCTTCATCACGGAGGAGATCTTCTGTACCCTGCAGAGTGAAGAAGAATCCATCATGATCAGTTCCTGGCCCGTATTTAGCGAGGAGCGCTCCTTCACCAAAGAAGAGAAGGCAATCGAGACCATCAAGGAGGCCGTTCGCGGAATTCGAAATATCCGCAGTGAGATGAACGTTGCTCCCAGCCGCAAAGCAGCGGTTTATGTAGTAAGCGAGGACGCTGCTATCTTAAACACATTTGAGGAAGGAAAATTGTTCTTTGCATCCCTGGCATATGCGAGTGATGTAACGCTTCAGCGGGATAAGACCGGCATCGCCCAGGACGCGGTGTCTGTGGTAATTCCCGGTGCGACCATGTATATTCCCTTCGCGGAACTGGTGGATATTGCCGCTGAGAGGGAGCGCCTTGAGAAGGAGAAGAAGCGCCTGGAGGGCGAACTTGCCCGTGTAAACGGAATGCTCTCCAACGAGAAGTTCATCTCCAAGGCTCCCGCGGCAAAGATCGCCGAGGAGAAGGAGAAGCTTGCAAAGTACACGCAGATGATGGAGCAGGTTTCCGAGAGACTGAAAGCCCTGAAGTAAGCGGGTTACGAAGAAGTGTTAAAAAAAGGGTGCTATTCCCGATTGCAGGGAACAGCACCCTTAAGCAGTGGAAAAGAGGCAGTATTTTGAAAAAACAGGCGATCACAACCTTTGAGCAGGCGGTGGATTATCTCTATCATATACCGCGTTTTACGGACAAGCACAGCATGGAGCAGACACGGGAGTATCTGCACTTTTTGAAAGATCCGGACAAAAAGCTGAAGATCATCCATGTGGCGGGAACCAACGGCAAGGGTTCCACCTGTGCGTTCCTGCGCTCCATCCTGGAGAAAGCGGGCTATCGCGTGGCGCTTTTTACATCCCCCCATCTGGTGGATGTGCGGGAGCGCTTTATGATCGGGGGAGAAATGGTTTCAAAAGAGGCATTCCTGGATGCGTTTCTTCGAATCTATGACAGCCTTGTCTGGGAACAGCTGGAGACGGGTAGAGGGTATCATCCCACGTTTTTTGAATATCTGTTCTTCATGGCGATGCTTCTGTTTGAAAGTGCCGCCCCGGACTATTGTATCCTGGAGACAGGACTCGGAGGACGCCTGGATGCGACCAATTCCGTAGCCCGCAAGGAGATCAGTATCATCACCAGAATCAGTCTGGATCATGTGGAATACCTGGGGGATACCACCGTGAAGATCGCCGGGGAAAAAGCCGGAATCATGCAGAAGGGTACACCGGCGGTGTGTCTGGAGACGGACGCGGATGTGTGTGACGTATTTCGGCGATATGCGAAGGAAATTGGTGCGCCCTTGTATTTGGTGTCGGATACAGACTACGAGTTGCGAAAAATTCATAACAAAAACATTGATTTTTCCCTGCGTTCTGAGTATTATGATTATATTGGACTTACTCTTTCAACCTGTGCACGTTATCAGATGGAGAATGCAGCACTGGCCGTGCGGGCAGTGGAAGTGCTCGATGGCGGTCGGACGGTAAGCAGGCAGCATATCGTAGATGGAGTGCGTGACTGTTTCTGGGCAGGACGAATGGAGGAAGTAGCACCCGATGTATTTGTGGACGGAGCACATAATGAAGATGGAATCCGCGCATTTTTGGAGTCCGTTGCGGGCGACGGATGGGACGGAAGAAGAAGGCTCCTTTTTGCCGCAGTGGGGGATAAGGATTATCCCGGAATGCTTAAGCGGATCGCACAGTCGGGTCTGTTTGATAGAATTGCACTTGTGAAAATGCACTCCGCCCGTGCAGTCGGGACGCAGGAGCTGGCGCGCTGTCTGCATGCGGATGAGATCTATGCCGACGTGGAGGAAGCGCTTCGAAAGTTTGTGTTCGGGCGCGGATCCGGGGAGCGGGTGTATATTGCGGGCAGTCTCTATCTGGTAGGTGAAGTGAAGGCTTTACTATAGAGGAGTCGTTGCAGGATGATTAAATTTGAAGAGGAATTGAAGAAATTTCACCCCAGTCTGGAAGTGGAAGACGCTGAGGAAGCTATATATAATCAGGATCTGACGGATATGGCGGATCTGCTGGTCAAGATGATTAAGGAGTCGGAATCACAGGAAGAAGCCAATTAGGAGGAAATGTCATGTTATGCTACCATTGTGGCTGTCGTTTGTCAGAGCATGACTTTTGTACCGCCTGCGGTGCCGATGTGTTCCTTTATAAGAAAATTATGCATGTTTCCAACATGTTCTACAATGAGGGACTGGAAAAAGCAGGTGTCCGGGATTTATCCGGAGCGATCGTCAGCTTAAGACAGAGCTTGAAATTCAACAAGAATAATATAGAAGCCAGGAACCTGTTGGGCCTGGTATATTTTGAGATGGGCGAAGTGGTGGCAGCACTCAGCGAGTGGGTGATCAGCAAGAATCTTCGTCCCGAGAAGAACATTGCGGATGACTATATCGAGATGCTGCAATCCAATGCATCCCGTCTGGACGCCATCAATCAGACCATCAAGAAGTACAATCAGGCCCTGATGTACTGCCTGCAGGATAGCAAGGATCTCGCAGTGATTCAGTTAAAAAAGGTACTCTCGCTCAATCCCAGATTTATTCGTGCGCACCAGCTGCTGGCACTGCTCTACATGGATATGGAGGAGTGGGAGCGCGCCGAGAGAGAGTTGAACAAGTGCGTCAACATCGACCGCAACAATACACAGACCCTGCGCTATCTGCAGGAGGTTGAGCGGATGCTCATGCCGGAGGAGAATGAGAAACAGACCGGCAGACGCAAGAAAGAGGAAGCGGTCCGCTATCAGAGTGACAATGAGCTGATCATTCAGCCCGTCAACGTGAAAGAGCCCAAGGGCGGCGGAGTTTCCACGCTGTTAAACATCGGTATCGGTCTGGTGATCGGTGCCGCTGTGGTGTATTTTCTGCTGGTGCCCGCAGCGCAGGCAAACGCCGGAGCAGAGGCGGCCCAGAAGGTTACGGAGCTCTCGGAACAGCTGGATAGCAAAACCGCTGCAATCCAGGAGCTGGAGGCAAAAATCCAGGAGCTGGAGGAGGAAGCGACCAGCTTAAACGGTCAGCTGGAAGGCTACGTCGGAGAAGGCGGTACGCTGGAGACCATAGACGGTCTTCTGTACGCAGCGACCTCCTATCTGCAGACCGCGGATATCCATGAGACCGCATCCCGCTTGGAGGGGATTGCGCAGAACGTCAATGTGGAGGACTCCTCCGAGGCATTCAAGCAGTTGTATTATGCGCTTCTTGGTGCCATCGGCCCCAATCTTGCGGAGGAATACTACGAGGAGGGCTACAATGCGTATCGTACCAACGATTATGCGACAGCCTGCGAATATCTGGAGCACGCGGTGTATTACGACTCCACTAACATGGATGCTCTGTTCTATCTGGGAGAGTCGTATCGTCTGAGCAATGACACCGAGGATGCAATTGCGGTCTACGAAAAAGTCATTGAGCTTTTCCCCGATACGGATCGGGCGAGACGTGCCCAGAAAAACATTGATGACATGTCGGGAAGCAACTAAAATCACAGGATAAAAATACGAAAGAAAAGACTTGCACAGGCTGTGCAGGTCTTTTTTGTGTTTCGGTTCGGCGGCCGGAGACGGATAATCTGTACGAACCGAAGGAAGAATGGATTCGGAAGGTGGACGGTATGAGTGATTTTCAGGTGATCGACAATTGCCTGATGGTGAGACTCCCGGAGGAAGTGGATCACCATTGGGCGGCTTACATATGCGAAAAAGCAGACAGGTACATTGTGCAGGAGGCGGTTGCCCACGTGGTTTTCGACTTTGCGGACACCAGATTTATGGATTCCTCGGGAATCGGGATCATCATGGGACGATACAAAAAGATTGCGTGTTTCGGCGGAAAGGTGTATGTCATTCACGCGGACCATCAGATACAGAGAATTCTGAAGATATCGGGATTGAATAGAATCGTGGAGGTTATCGTATGAAAAACGAGATGGAGATTGAGTTTGATGCACTTTCCTACAACGAGAGCTTTGCCAGAATTTCGGTGGCAGCCTTCCTGTCACCCTTAAATCCCACGCTGGAGGAACTGGCGGATATCAAGACGGCAGTATCCGAGGCGGTGACCAATGCCATCATACACGGGTACGGTAATCTCTGCGGTTATGAGACAGGATGCAGACAAATAAGACATCCGAAAGCCCACTGCGAGGAGACCGATGACAGCAAGTGGGGGACTGTACACCCCGGCAAGGTGAAGCTGCACTGCATGGTCGAGGACGGCATCCTGTCGGTGGATGTGATGGATGAGGGAGTCGGCATCGAGAATGTGGAGCAGGCAATGGAGCCGCTCTTTACGACCAAACCGGAATTGGAACGCTCCGGCATGGGATTTGCCTTTATGGAGGCATTCATGGACGATCTGGAGGTGGAGAGTACCCCCGGACGCGGGACGAAAGTACATATGAAGAGAAAAGTGAGCGTGGGATCCTGGATCGACAGTGAGGAATAGTGCATGGATGAGGTATCAGTACTGATTGCAAGGTCACAGGCGGGAGATAAAGCGGCAAGGGAAGTACTGATTGAGAAGAATCTGGGGCTGGTGCACGCAATCGTTCGCCGATTTGCCGGCCGTGGCTACGACTGTGAGGATCTCTTTCAGATCGGTGCCATCGGACTGATCAAATCCATCGACAAATTTGACTTAAGTCTCGGCGTAAAATTCTCCACCTATGCGGTGCCCATGATCACCGGTGAGATCAAACGCTTTCTGCGGGATGACGGTCCGGTGAAGATCTCCCGTACCATAAAGGAAAACGGGGTAAAACTGCGTGTGGCAAGGCAGAAGCTTCAGGCACAGCTTGGCCGGGAACCGACTTTGGAGGAATTGCGAAAGGAGTCCGGGCTTTCGCGTGAGGAAATCGTGCTTGCCACGGAGGCTTCCGCGGAAGTGGAGTCGCTGTACAGTGCGGTATATCAGGACGACGGAAGTGAGATGTATCTGGTGGACAAGGTGGTACAGGGCTGTGCCGGTGTCGGAAGCAATGTGGTGATTGGCACAGCGGGGCAGGATGCGGAAAAAGAAAAACTGCTCAACCATATGCTGCTGGAGCAGCTTCTGGGTGATCTGAACGAGGAGGACAGACGCTTAATCTCGCTGCGGTATTTTCAGAACAAAACCCAGGTGGAAATCGCAGGAATTCTGGGAGTCAGCCAGGTACAGGTGAGCCGTATGGAGAAGAAGATTCTGCGGCGCATGCGGGAGCAGGTGGTGTGACTCTGTAAAAGCTTAAGAATTCTTAAAGTCACAAAAAACCCTTTTTTTCTACACAGAATTCGATTATGATAGAAAGTGCGAAAGTTTACGCATAGGACTATCGGAGTCGTTGTCTGTCCGGAAAGAAAGGATTTTGTTTTTATGAAGAAAAGAAGAAATG
>CAMAGI010000076.1 GCA_945833775.1 uncultured Lachnospiraceae bacterium | reverse complement strand
CGGAGAAGACACCGGAGAAGAAAACAGGGCAGAAACAGGACTGAGAAAAAAGAAAGGTCGACAGGAAGATGAAGAAAGTAAGCTTTGTGATTCCGTGCTATCGTTCGGAGCACACCCTGCCCCATGTGGTGGCAGAGATAGACGAAAAGATGAAGACGATGCCGGAGTGGGATTATGAGATTGTCATGGTGAATGACTGTTCCCCCGACAACACCTTTCAGACAATTCGAACATTGTGCGAAGGGCATCCTGAGCGAAAGGGTATTAATTTTGCCCGCAACTTTGGGCAACATGCGGGTTTGATGGCGGGCCTTCGCCACACAAGCGGAGATTGTGTGATCTGTCTGGATGATGACGGACAGACCCCGGCGGATGAGGCGGACAAGCTATTGAATAAGCTGGAAGAGGGATATGATGCGGTGTACGCCAGTTATGACCACAAGAGACACTCCGCATTTCGCAATCTGGGCAGCAAAGTGAACGAGCTGATGACCCGGATGATGCTGGGCAAACCAAAGGAACTGTATGTGTCCAGCTATTTTGCCGTAAAACGTTTTGTGGTGGAGGATATGATCCGCTATGAGAATTCCTTCCCCTATGTGATCGGCCTGGTACTGCGTGCCACAAAAAACATTACCAATGTGCCGGTGAACCACAGAGAGCGGGAGGAAGGCAGCTCCGGCTATACCCTGAAAAAGCTGCTGGGTCTTTGGTTCAACGGATTTACCGCTTTTTCCGTAAAACCTCTGCGCATCGCCACGGTCATCGGAGCTTGCAGTGCGTGCGCCGGATTCCTGTACGGGATCTACACGATCATCAAACGACTGGTTTTGCCGGAAGCGGCGCTGTATATGGGCTTTTCGGCGCTGATGTCGGTGCTGGTATTTTTCGGCGGGATGATCATGCTGATGCTGGGACTTTTGGGTGAATATATCGGTCGGATTTATATCAGCCTGAACAATTCTCCCCAGTATGTGATCAAAGAACGGATCAACGTGGAGCCGGAAGAGTTACGGTAAAGTTGTGAATGTCGCGAGAGCGTTACATTAAAGCTACGTGAAATCGCGTGAGCGTTACGGTTAAGCGGTGAGAATGTCGCGTGAATGTTGCGTTAAAGGAAGATTGTGACGGATGGAGAAATTTTTGGCTTGGTGGAAAAAAGAGAAACGCTACATCCTGTTTTTCAAGGCAGCACTGGCAGCCTGTCTGCCGATCCTGTGCTGTCTTGTCTACTGTGCGGCGCAGGGCCGTTCCCTAGGGGAAGTGTACCTGCCCGCATCGGAATGGAATGATGAGCTGTTTTATTATAAGCAGGTGGAAAATATCCTGCATTTCGGCTATCCGCAAGGGTATTTCGGCTTCAATGAAAGCCACGCCTTAAAGCTGTCCTTCGCAGCGTGGAGCCCGGTGCTGGTGAGCCCCTGGCTTCTGTGGGGAATGTTGTTCGGCTGGAATTTCATGTCCCCGATCCTTTGCAATATCGTACTTTTGACAGCGGCGGTATTTTTGTTTGTGTGGATGACCAAACCCTCCGGCAAGCAGATGGGTATCCTCATTTTGCTGTTTTGCCTGTACACGCCCTTCGTGCGCTATATGCTTTCGGGTATGCCGGAAATCATCTGTTTCAGCCTGTTGATCGTCTTTTATGGTCTGGTGATGAATTATCTGAAGAAGGAGAGTGCGGCAAAGCTGGGGATTCTCTTTCTGATTGCGGGGCTGCTTACGCTGATGCGGCCCTATATGCTGTTGTTTTTGCTGTTGCCTGCCATTCTGTGTGTGCTGCGGGAGCGCCAAAGAGGCCGGACTTTGCGGGGCGTGTGCATCAGTGGTGTGGTATGCGGAGGCGTTTTGGCCCTCTATGCTCTGATCAAGCATTATCTTGGGGCGGAATATTTTCATCCGCTGTTTTTCACGGACTGGCTGACCACATTTTTTACGTCCGGTTTAAAGGCCGGCTTTCACAATTTCTGTGGTACGCTGTACTGGAAGGGTAAGGATTTCTGCGCCCACACGATTCAGGGATTCCGCTCGGGGCTTGCCTCCGGAGCCTTTTTTGCCACCTATCTTGTGATGATGGCGGTACTGATCGGGCAGTCTGTTGCCGACCTTCATCGGATCCGCAGGGCAAAAAGGCAGGAAACAGAGCCGGATGCGGGGCGGAAGGCGGATATTTCCAAGGGTGTCCTGGCGGCAGAACTGCATCTGGCGTTCAGCTTCGTAGCAATGCTTTTTGCCCTCCTTTTAATGTATAAACTGACGGAGGGAAGCAAGCATCTGTTGACATTCCTGGCGGCGGGCATCTTTGTGGTCGGCATGATGCGGACAAAATGTTACCGAAAAGCAGTGCTGATCGGTGCGACCTTTGCCTTTTTCTTCACTTATATGGCGGTGGATCCTTACGATTACCAGGTGCCTTTCGTGACACAGGAAAGGCAGGACAAGGTGGAACTTTGGAGGGAGAATTTTGCGGAAACGCTGGAGCTTTCCTCGGAGAATACGCCCAATTATGACAATGTTGTCATTTGGACATTGAACGATTCGGTGGACGGCAAGGGAATTGCCACCCGGTGGCAGCTTCTCTATGGGTTGCCGGAGGGATTCGGGATCAGTTGTTGTACGAGGGATTACGTGATAGAGCATCTTGCAGAGTTAAAGAGCCGCTACCTTGCGGTGGTACCCGGGGGTGAGATCGATGCCATGTGCACGGCAGCAGGCTATGAGGAGCTGGCCCGGGATGATGAACTTGTGCTTTTCCGACTACACTAGGATCGTGGCCATTGTGAGATGGTGTTCCTGCCAAAGCAGTGGCTGTTACAGGTAGATTTCCCCTGCGAAAACAGGGATCAGATAGACGATGCCGCACACCAGATGCCACAGGAAAGCCAGCCAGCACAGAAGAATGAACGGTAGTTTTTTCCGACATTCGGGCGTGCGGGCTGCGGGCAGAACCTGCAATGTGGCTGTCAACAAAAGCCGCAGGGAAGCCAGATAGGAGAAAAACAGTCCGTGCATATAGCCCCAGGCAAAGTTGATGTGAGCACAGCGGTATCCCTTTTCATACAGAAATACCAACATAAAGAGATTCACCAGAAGCATTTCCAGGGACAGACGGTATTCCTCATCCGTCCGAATCTGTTTGAAGAAACAGCAAAAGACCACCAGAGGGAAAAACAAGCCCAGAAACAGCGCTGCGGGAATGGACTTGCCCGTCGTGCTCCAGGCGGTCAGAAAGCCGATCCCGATGCCGTTTTCCTCGCCGTAAATATTGGTTCCGGTGAAAACCCCCCGAAACTGGTAGAGGAGGGCGGCAAAGGTGGGAAGGGCGCAGCAGGAAAACAATAGGGTGGCCTTGAAATTGCGGAATTTTTTCAGGCAGGTCCGCACGAAGAGAACCAGAGCCATGGTGGTCACAAAACCAAACGTAAAACTGGGCTTGGTCAGGGTCGTTAAGAGCAAAAAGAATGCGAAAACCCCATATTCCCGGGCAGCCTTCCCGGGGGATTCAAAGGGCAGCGTCTCATATTCCCCCAGCAGACGCACAGCCATAAAGAAACAGATCACCGTGAAGGGTCTGGTTGCAAGATAGGTCGCGTTGTGCAGCGGATTGGGGGAGAACACGCCCCGGTAGCGCCAGCCGATACTCGCCGCGGACAGATCCAAAAACAGCATGGAAACCGTGAGCAGCGCGAAGGTGCAAAGCGTTGAAAACAGATAGGCAGGGCGCCCTTTTTGGCGGAAAAAGTCGTCCATGTAGTATTTCAGCATCAGGGGCGTCAGGCTGTTGAGTGCGGTCACGGAAAGCGTCATACCCCACTCGGGAGTAGTAAAGAGGCTGAAAAACTTTCCCAATAGAAACATAACCGGATAGGGAAAATCGTATTTGACCTCCAGACCCTGCATATAGGCAATGTAGGGGAGAATGTCCGACGTGTAGCGGCCACCGTAACAGACGCTCTGGCGGTGGATCAGCACAAACATGGCGAAATTGTAGAACAGCCATAAAAGTCCGAACACGAGAATGTTGAGTTTGGCAGCTTTGCTTTGTCGGGACATGATTCATCCTTTCCGGAGGGTGTGATAGTAATTATGAGTATACCGAATGCCGGAATACTTTGCAAGAGACGAAAGTGGTAATGCAGAATGAAAATTCGGTGCGATGAAAAGAGTCAGTGTGATGAAAAAAGTCAGTGTCCTGGTACAAAAACTGAATAGCCTGATACGGCGTCTTGACACTCTTCCGCTGGAATGGTGTGGGATCGTGCTCTTTGTGGTGGTATTTCTTCCCTTTCTGATCCTGGGAAAGGGCAGTGTGTTTACCATTCACGATCAGCTGGATGAGACGCTGATGACCTATGTTCTGAATGCCCGTCATCTCTTTGACCGTTCCGGAATCATTCCGGAGACTTTGGGCGGAATCAACGCCAGCGGGATGCAGCCCTCGGCGGTGCTCTTTCTGCCGCTGTACGCGGTGTTTGACACGTTTACCGCCTTTTTGATCCAGTATGCGGTGGTATTTGTGACGGGGTTTTTCGGAATGTATTTCTGCGTGAAGGAAATCACGGGCAGCAGCATTCTTGCGCTGACCACGGGCGGAATCTTCTGTATGCTCCCGGTTTTGCACGTTTACGGTTTGTCGGTGTTCGGTATTCCCATGGTGCTGTACGCATTCCTCTGTCTGGTGCGGGGGAAAAAGACTCTGAGCTCCATGTTGTTCTTACTGTTCTTCGGTCTCACAAGTCATCTGGTGCTGACCGGGTACTGCGTGTTGGGCTTCTGGCTTCTGTATCTGATCTGGAACGGCATCTTTGGAAAACGCAGAAGAGCGGGGCAGCCCGTTCCTGCCGGAAAGCGTGGCCCGCTTTGGGGATTTGTGCTTCTCCTGGTCACCTATCTTGCGGTGAATCACAGCCTGTTTACGGAGCTTTTGCTGGGAAAGAGCAGTTATGTAAGTCACCGGGAGGAGCTGGTTAACGGCAGTATGCCCTTTGCCGCCACGGTGAAGGATGTCTTTTTGAACAGCGCCCAGCACGCGGAATCGCTGCATAAGCTCTTGATTCTTCCGATTCTGGGACTGCTGGTGTGGGGTGCATATTTATACCGACGATTTGACCGGGAGAGCCGCTGCCTTTACCGCGCGGCGGTGGCGGGAATGGTGGTTCTTGCGGGGATTGCTCTGCTGTACGGACTGTGCAGGAGCGAGCCGGTTGCCGCCTGGAAAAACAGTGTCAGCGGCTTCTTTCGTTATTTTCAGCTGGAGCGCTTTTACTGGCTGTATCCCGCCGGGTGGTATCTGGAGTTTGCACTCTGCTTCGGAGCCTGGTGGCGTTATAAGGGGTTCGGCATGCCACTGCTGAAAACAGCGGTGCTGGTGGCGCTTCTTTTGCCCACGGTAAGCTGGGTGAAGGAGGAATCCCTCTTTTACCGCAATGTGAATCAGATCAACAACGGCTCCGGCGTGACGGGATATATTACCTGGGAGGCATACTATTCCGAGGATCTGATGCAGCAGATCGAGGATACCATCGGAAGGGATATGACGGAGTACCGGGTTGCGCATCTGGGAATGAACACGGCGCCTTCGCTTTTGCACGGCTTTTACACGGTGGACGGGTACTCGAACAATTATCCCCTGGAATACAAGCATGCATTCCGCAGGGTGATTGCCGCAGAGCTTAATAAAAACGAGCAGACGGCGGGCTATTTTGATGCCTGGGGAGGCAGGGCCTACCTGTACAATCACGTCAGCGGCACCTACTGGCAGGTGGGCAAGAAGGACAACCTGATCTACGAACAGCTGGATTTTGATATGGAAGCCCTAAAAGAACTGGGGTGCGAATATCTTTTTTCCGCCGGTGAAATCGTGGATGCGGACCGGATGGGTCTGGAACCGATGGGTTATTTTGATACACAGGAGTCCTACTGGGGAATCTGGCTCTATCGGCTGAAATAGCGTAAAAGCGCGGATTTCTTGCGTTTTTCTTAAGTTTTATTGAATATTTCCGCCCTTGTTTACCGAGAGAAGAAAATTGTGCTATGATAGGGAGCGGAATCTGGGAAAGGATATTCAGATAACGTGAAAGAGCGTATTTATATCTGTCATACGTATTATCATGTATACGTGACTTTTCTGAAAGAGCTGGCACTGCCCGGGGAAAAACGAGGGCAGGCCACGCTGATGCTCTCGAATCTGTCCTGTAAATTCGAGAACTTAAAAAGCCGTGTGGAGAGCACCGGCCTCTTTGCGGAGGTTGTGGAGTTTGACGAAAAGGGGGAGGATTTCTTCCCCGAGCTTCAAGAACTTCGAAAGGGCGGCAGGGGCTTTCTGGGAAATCTTCTGGCGCGCATCCGCTTTACCAGACGCTATGCGAGGCTGGAGGCGCCTTATGTACCGGTGGATTTAAGGTCCTACGGAGCGGTCTATGTGTATTGCGACTCGGATCCCATCGGCTACTATCTGAATCAGTATAGAATACCGTACCATGCGCTGGAGGACGGCCTCAACTGTCTGAAAAATTTTGACGCGGCGCGGTACGACAATCGCGGGCACTTTGGGCTGAAGGTTTTCCTTTCGCGAAAGCTGAATTTGATTTTCGTGCAAAACGGTTACGGGAAATACTGTATCGACATGGAGGTCAACGACATCGCAGCCATCCGTTATCCCTGCCCACAGTACATTGAACAGAGCAGGAGGGTGCTGGTGGAGCGTCTGACGGAATCGGACAAGCAGCTCATCCTCAAGGCCTTTATCCGCGACAAGGAGGGGCTGGAGCGCCAGATTGCGGAGTGCAGCGGAGTTGGCGACAAGATTCTGATACTCACCGATCCGCTGTGCACACTGGATGTGCGGGAAAAGATTTTCCGCGACATCATTGAGCGCTTTGAACCGGAGGGGACGATCTTTCTAAAGCCCCATCCCCGGGACGTGCTGGATTATCGGACGCTGTTTTCGCAGTATCCCCAGTTTGATGCGACGGTTCCCATGGAGATGTTGAATTTCTTCCCGGGCCTTCACTTTAAAAAGGTGGTGGCTGTTCTGACTGAGGTCAAGGCCATTGATTTTGCGGACGAGGTGATCCGGCTGGGGGAGGATTTCATGGATGCCTATGAGGATCCGATGATTCATCGCCAGAACGAGCAGATTTGAGAAAAACCACAGAGGTTACGGTTTTATGAAACAGATTTTGAAAAAGTTAAATATCCTGTTGGACAAAAAACAGAAACAGACCATGGTGGTGCTGATGTTTTTGATGGTGATCAGCGCATTCCTGCAGACGGCGGGCGTGGGACTTTTGGTGCAGGTGGTCAATGTGGTCATTGACCCGGAGGCGGTGGAGCACAGCAAAATTGCCAGCACGATCTACGGGCTCCTGGGCAGTACGAGCTACAAGAGCTTTTCGGTTACCATCATGCTGCTTTTGGTATTGACCTTTGCGGTGAAGAATATTTTCCTGTTCTTCCAGCAGAAGCTGACGTTTGCCTTTGTGTACACGAACCAGTTTCGAACCTCCGAGCGCATGATGCGCAATTATCTGCGCCGGGGGTATGAGTTCTTTTTAAACGCCGACACGGCAGTGGTGCAGCGCAGCATCACCTCGGATGTCAACAATATGTATGCGCTGATTCTGACCCTGTTGCAGCTGTTTTCGGACAGCGTTGTCTCCGTCTTTGTCATCGCTTACTGCTTTGTGACCAACGGTGTCATGACCATACTGATGGGAGCGGTGCTGGCGGTATTGATGTATGTGATCAAGAAGGTGATTAAGCCCATCATGTACAAGGCCGGTAAGGACAATCAGGAGTACTACAGCGGACTCTTCAAATGGATTTCGCAGACGGTGCAGGGAATCAAGGAGATCAAGATTGCGGGCAAGGAGCAGTATTTTGTATCCGAGTACCGCAAGTGCGGACAGGGGTACGTGGGTGCCGTGCAAAAATACAGTCTCTACAATGCCATCCCGAAGCTTTTGATCGAGTCGGTGGTTGTGGCCACCATGATGGGCTATATGATCGTGCTGGTGCTTCAGGGAGTGCCCACGGAGAGCATGATGGCGGTGCTTACGACTTTGGCGGCGGCAGCTTTTGTACTGCTTCCCTGTGTCAACCGCATCAACAATCAGGTCAATTCCATTGCGTATTTCGAACCGTTCTTTCTGGGCGTTACGGACAATCTTCAGGACGAGATCAATGACAAAAAGACGGATATGTCCTTTGCCGATGAGGCGCAGGAGAAGCTTCCCGTGCGGGACAAAATCGAATTGCGGGACATCACCTATGCCTATCCCAACACCGATCGTCTGATCTTTGACCATGCGGATCTGACCATTCCCGTGGGCGCAAGCGTCGGAATCGTGGGGACAACAGGTGCCGGAAAGAGCACGGTTGTGGATATTCTGCTGGGCCTTTTGGAGGTGCGCTCCGGACAGGTTCTGGCGGACGGACAGGATACGAAGGACCACTACAGACAGTGGCTGAAAAACATCGGCTACATCCCCCAGATGATTTTTATGCTGGATGATACCATCCGCCGCAATGTGGCGTTCGGTGTACCCGATGACAAGATTGATGAGGAAAGACTCTGGGAGGTGCTCAAAGAAGCACAACTGGATGAATTTATAAAATCTCTGCCGGAGGGCCTTGAAACCTCCATCGGAGAGCGCGGAATCCGTCTCTCCGGCGGACA
The DNA here is from genome assembly GCA_945833775.1 of uncultured Lachnospiraceae bacterium. GTDB lineage: Bacteria > Bacillota > Clostridia > Lachnospirales > Lachnospiraceae > Acetatifactor. The sequence goes on along the minus strand of CAMAGI010000076.1, from coordinate 2,456 downwards.
GAGGCAGCGCATCAGCATTGCCCGGGCGCTGTACAACAATCCCGAGGTATTGATTCTGGATGAGGCGACCTCCGCCCTGGACAACGATACGGAGGCAGCCATCATGGAATCCATCAACCGTCTGCACGGCAAAAAGACGCTGGTGATCATAGCCCATCGTCTGCAGACCATCGAAAAGTGTGATCTTGTGTATCGGGTGGAGGACGGCAAAGTAACACTGGAGCGAGGAAGTCTATGAAACTGAGTATTATTGTACCGGTCTATAATATGGCTGCCGACGGAAAACTCGCCTATTGTCTGGACTCTCTGGTGAACCAGACGCTCGAAGCCCCCTATGAGATTCTGGCGGTGGATGATGCGTCAACGGACGATTCCCTCAAGATCCTGAAGGATTATGAAGGGTGCTATCCCGGAAAGGTGCGGGTGATTGGCAACGCGGTAAACAAGCGCCAGGGAGGTGCCAAAAATGAGGGCTTAAGAGCCGCCCGCGGAGAGTGGGTGGGCTTTATCGACAGCGACGACTGGGTGACGCCGGACTACTATGAGAAGCTCCTTGCACGGGCAGAGGAGACCGGGGCGGACATGGTCGGCTGCGATTACAATCTGGTGTCGGAGCACACCATGGAAGTGGGCAGAGTCGTGGCCAACAACGATGCATCCCAGACCGGGGTTCTGGATGAAGAGAAACACAAGCTTTTGCTGATGCGTCCGGGAAGCATGGTGATCAAGATCTATCGACGCAGTGTGATTGTGGAGAATCGCCTGGATTTCCCCGAGGGAATCTTCTATGAGGACAACTGCGCAGGCAGTGTCTGGTCCTTGTTTTTTCGGCAGTTTGAGCGCGTAGAGGAGCCGCTGTATTACTATTATCAGCATGCGATATCCACGGTACACCATATTTCCGAGGACAAATGCGGGGATCGACTAAAGGCAGCAGTTTTACTCTACGAGCAGTGTAAGGAGCGGGGGTTTCTGGAGCAATACTACGCGGAGATCGAGTACCGTTTTACGGAGATCTTCTATGTAAATACCCTGTTTACTTATCTGCAGGGGGTTCGTCACCCGAAGCTTTCCTTTGTAAAAAAACTGCGTCGCGGTGTCTGCGAACGATTCCCGGATTTCGAAAAAAATTCTTATTACCGGGAGAAGATCGGAGCCGAGGAACAGCGGCTGATTGCGATGCAGGCAAAGAGTGATCTTTTATTTTATCTGTATTATCGTGCCCAGCTGTTGGCACGGAAACTGCGGAAATAATTCCGCATAGGGAGTCGGCGCAAAGCCGATGATCAGAATGGAGAGTAAGATGAGCAGAGTGGCAATCATCACGGCGCGGGGCGGAAGCAAACGCATTCCCCGCAAGAATATCAAAGAATTTTGCGGGAAACCGATTTTGGCCTATTCCATACAGGCGGCTCTGGAGAGCGGACTGTTTGACGAGGTTATGGTATCTACGGACGATGAGGAGATTGTAAGGATTGCGCAGCAGTTCGGTGCACAAGTACCTTTTCTGCGAAGTGAAAAGACCTCCAATGATTACGCTACCACCAATGATGTGCTGTTGGAGGTGTTGGACGAGTATGAGAAGCGGGGCCGGCATTTTGAGACTGCAGCCTGTATCTACCCCACGGCTCCCTTTGTGACGGCGCAGAGGCTGATATCCGCTACAAAGCAGCTGGAGGAGAGCGATGCGGACACACTGATTCCGGTGGTTGCATTTTCCTACCCGCCGCAGAGAGCGCTGGTGGTGGAAAACGGGCGTCTGGTATTCAAGTACCCCGAGTACATGGACAGCCGTTCCCAGGATTTGCAGCCCCATTTTCACGATGTGGGCCAGTTCTATGTGTTTCGCACGGACCGGTTTGCAGTCAACCGGAAACTGATGCTGGGCAACATTCTGCCCCTTGTCGTATCCGAGATGGAGGTCCAGGACATCGACAATCCTGCAGATTGGGAGATCGCGGAGATCAAGTACCGCCGGATGACCGGACAGGACTAAGTACCACCGGATGACCGGACAGGACTATTAGAGAAAAATCACAGGATTTCGGGAGAGATATTTTGGCAGACAAAATCGCGTTACTATCCAATGTGAATCTGAATATGGTGCTTCGGATGCTTCGCAGCGATGAGGAGCTTTCCGATGCCCTGATCTACGCACCGGAGGGTTATGGGAACGAACTGGGACTTTTGATGGATCCGCATTCCTCCTATCATGAGTTTGCACCGAAGATGACCTTTGTGGTGCAGGATCTGGGAGAACTTCTGGAGCATGACCTGACACCGGAGGCGGCGAAGAGCCACGTGACACAGTGGTTTTCCCTGTTTGCGGGGACGCTTCGCCCGGAGACGATCTACTATGTCTCGGATGCCTACCTATGGGGGGCGGAGGTGGAAGCGGCAGCGGCACTCACACCGCCCGGACAGTTGGAACAGATCTGGGACGAAGCGCTGCGCCG